>CAUPZW010000023.1:0-32234 GCA_963515655.1 Streptococcus mitis | reverse complement strand
TCTTACTATTATACAGCCTTTTTATTTTTTGTCAACTACTTTTTTAAACTTTTTTCGACTTTTTTAAATTTGACTATTTTAGCCCAATAGCAAACTCTTTAAACACAATACGTAAATCCCTCAATACTCTTTGACGTCCTCGAAAACGTTCATTTCTTAAAACACGTTCTAACTCTTCTTGTTTTTCTTTACTTTGTTCCTTTCTATACCTCCGTATTGTTTCATGAAAGAGATAGTAGTCATCTAGCCACAGACCTCCCTCGCTTATACGATGACTTATCTCACCTACTTCTTCATATGGTTCTTTATCATATCTTCTTTTTTGACTTTCTTGTTTACGGATATAGTCTAGAATCCGATTTCGGAATTTAGTTTTGAAATATTTACGTAAGCGTGGAATATCTTCTACTATTCCTTCTTCTTTACTAATCAACTCATGTAAGCAAATCATTCCCTCTTGATCCCAATCCGATAGCTCCCATAAATGCAAGTAATATTCATTTCTACACTTGTACACAATTCCTTGAACTTCTTGATACAATTCTTTAATCATAATGTTCTCCTTTCTAGATACAGTTTAACAAATCATAGAGCTATTTAGGTTCATTCCCCTATTCTGCTTTCTACACCGTCTCAACTGCACAAAAAAAGAGAGGTCGTTCCTCTCTCAATGTCATTAATACTCAATGATTTTCAAAACGCTTTTTTTCCAGTCCTTGAATAACTTCTTGAAGCTTATCAATGACGGATTCCAATGTTTGGAAAGCCTTATTTTTACAACATCGTTTTCGAATTCCTTTCCAGACTTTTTCGATAGGGTTCATTTCTGGTGTATAAGGTACTTGATTTATGCCATATAGCATTATCCATTACAAGTAACATATAGTCGTCTGGATAAGCTTGTGAGACTTGCCGTAGAAATTCATTCGTCCACTCAGTATTGCATCCTCCAACAATGAGGAAGAAGGAATCTACTGTCTGAGCATCTACTGCCCCATAACAATAGAGATATTCTAGCATATAATGACTAGGAATGCTAGGTCGGATTCCTTGAGGAGCCCAACAAAAACTCATCTTACTGATTCTTCCAAAACCAGCTTCATCAATGTAGATTTTATTTTTAGACGTCTCAATTGTTTGAACGTCTGCCTTCTTGGGATGTTCAGATCGAGGGGTGACTGTTCGCCAACCATGGCGTTTCAGGAGATAATAGAAATCATCACGTGTGGAAGTGCGACCAATCTCTCTTGGATAGGCTTCGAATAACTGATTGACAGTTACAAATTCCCCATCCTGTGTACTTTCTATATGACGTTTTAGAAATGCTTGTTCTTCTTCGTAAGTCATGTATTCTCGATGACGTCCACCACGAGTCTCTTGAAGAAGAGCTTCTAAACCAAACTCCTTGTATTTTTTCAAATTCCTCCGAACAGTTGTTTTATTGCAATCTAGCAGATCCATGTTTTCCTTTATAACTCTTTTCCTTTGAGCGAAAATAAATAATCTGTAGACATTTGTGATATTTAGCGTACGATGAATCTCTTAGGAGTTGTTCAATTTTTTGTCTTTCTTCGTTTGTAAGTTTCATAACTACTATCTATAAGATGTTTTTTGAGATTTATGTTACTCTATAGATGAAATCAACTACCGATTGATCTTTTATCTTTCTTGGATATTTTCGATTCGGTCGAATAATAGATAACTGTTTCTTGAGGTAGTTTTCAACTGGAGAAAAAAGGGAACCGTTAAAAAACAAACGGCAGGCATAAGTCGCATCTGAGAAACACACTTTATATCTTTGTTTTTTGTGACTACTGTCGATGGCAACTTGCGAGGTTACCCAACGACAAAAGTTAAAATTTGTAAAGCGAGCAAAGATTTCTTTGAGAATCCCTGCCTTCTTTTTGGCGTGAAAATTGACCAAGCCAATACTGTATTTCAGGTCACGAAAACTAGTCTCTATGCCCCATCTACTGGCGTAGAGATTTTTTAATTCTTGGACTGAATAGCCCGTATTTGTCACTAAAGTTTCGTATTTTCCTTTTTCCACTTCTAAACGTACCATACGAAAAGGAAGTTGGTATAGTTCAACAGGGTCATGTTTTCGACTTGTTTCTGGAAGAAAATCAAAAGTAGAATTGTGTGGAATAAAATGATAGTCATTGGGAAAATCACGATAACGTTTTTTAAACTGCTTGGTTTGCTTTCGTGATAATGTTAGAGAAAATGTTTGATCAAAACACTCTGTATTTGGCAAGTTGAAGGAAGAACACATAGATTGTTTCCCATCTCGAATGCAGATAAGGTAAAGCCAACCTTTTTCTTGAAAATGAGCCATGAGATTGTAACTTTCATATCCTCTATCCATGATAACCAGAGCTTTCTCGAAAGGGAGAAGTCTCCATCATCTGAATCATAGCTAATCGATCATGTTGCCTATGTTTGTCTTGAATAGAAACATCTCTTTATCCTCCAGTCGTCAAGTCGTATAGGGTATTTATGTGCATGAGATCATAGGATTTAACATCCTTTTTTGTTTAGATAGAGGTTTCTGTATCTATAGGATTTCTAGGAATACAGATATCACTCCCATCAGCAGCGAATATTAGGAAATCAGTGTTGAGTGGAATAGGTGCTGTAAATTCTTTAAATAGGGCATAGAAAGCTTCAGGTTTTATTTGATAGCGTCTTTGAACAAAGGCTGAATTTGAAACTGTCAGTTTGGCATCTAGTAATTCTTTTGACAGTGATTTCCCGCCCATTCCCAGAATTGTACGAATCATAGTTTCTAGTGATAAACTTCTTTTACGAGTAAAGACCTGTTCATCTTGTTTGACGAACTCAACTTTTTGACCAAGGATACTCTGAATACTCTTATTCAAGTGGGCTTTTATCTGTTTTATCATGAGAAATACCTCCTTAACTATAAGTTTATCACATAAAAAAGAAACCCAAATACAGAATTGTATTTGAATTTCTTAACTTAATGACATTAGTGCCTCTATAAGTGTTATTTTTCGTCATTCATTTTTGATTTTACTTCATCATAAGATAGTGCATGAGATTCCTCTTCTACTGTTTCAGGCATCTTTCCTGTTTCGTAAAGAGATTTAATTTGTGTACTATCCAATGTTTCGTATTTCAATAATGCTTCTGCAATCAACTTGTGAGTTTCACGATTTGACTGAATAATTTCAGCAGCTTTATTTCGTGCTTCATTCAATAATGATCTAACCTCTTCGTCAATTTCATAAGCTGTTTGTTCTGAAATTGATTTTTGAGGGCTTTGTGCACCAAACATGGCATGATTTCCTTCATATTGAACTGGGCCAAGTTTTTCACTCATACCGTACTCTGTAACCATTGCACGCGCCATTTGTGTCGCTTGTTCAAAGTCGTTTGAAGCTCCTGTAGTTTGGACATTAAAGATAATTTCTTCAGCTACACGTCCACCCATTAAGCCAGCCAATTGCTCTTTCATATCTTCTTTAGATAGAAGCATTTGGTCTTCCTTAGGAAGTGCAATCATATAACCGCCTGCACGGCCGCGTGGTACGATAGTAACTTTATGAACAACACGGGCATTCGACAAGACTAAACCAACAATGGTATGTCCTGCTTCATGATAAGCAACCAACTCACGTTCTTTTTGTGAAACTGTCTTATCTTTCTTAGAAGGACCAGCAATAACTCTATCTTCTGCTTCATCAATATCTGAGGCATCAATGATTGATTTATTGCGACGAGCAGCGACTAAAGCCGCTTCATTCAAGACATTCTCTAAATCAGCACCAACAAAACCTGGAGTTTGTTGAGCCACTAATTTCAAATCAACATCTTCTGCTAAAGGCTTGTTCTTAGCATGAACTTTCAAGATTGCTTCACGACCTTTAACATCAGGGCGACCAACCAAGACTTTTCTATCAAAACGTCCTGGACGCAGAAGGGCAGGGTCAAGTACATCTGAACGGTTTGTCGCAGCGATGACGATAATCCCTTCATTTCCCTCAAAACCATCCATCTCAATCAAGAGTTGGTTCAAGGTTTGTTCACGTTCATCATTCCCTCCGCCAAGACCAACTCCACGTTGACGTCCAACAGCATCAATTTCATCGATAAAGATAATGGCTGGTGCTGCTTTTTTTGCATCTTCAAAAAGAGAACGAACACGACTAGCTCCAACTCCGACAAACATTTCTACAAAATCAGAACCTGAGATACTAAAGAATGGAACACCTGCTTCTCCGGCAACTGCTTTAGCAAGCAAAGTCTTACCTGTTCCCGGAGGTCCCTCCAAAAGAACACCTGCTGGAATCCGAGCTCCAAGTTTTGTAAATCGTTTTGGATCTTTTAAGAATTCAACAACTTCAACTAGTTCTTGTTTTTCTTCTTCAGCTCCAGCCACATCTGAAAATCTTACTTTAATATCTTCTTTATTTGCAGCTTTAGCCTTACTACGTCCAAAACTCATCGGGTTACGGCCATTATTTCCTCCCATATTTCCCATCATAGAGAATAGGAAGAAGAAAAGAATACCGAATGGCACAATGGATACAAGAATATTAATCCACATACCACTTGAACTTTCATGCTTAACAGTTACTTCCGCTTTATGGTCAGAAGCAAGCTTTTGCAATTCAGATACTGTCGTATCTGCAGGAAGAATGATGCTTGAAAATTTCTCTACTGTTGTAGCAGCAGGAGAAAAGAACTGAATGCCTGTTTCTTCTTTACTTGTTTTAGAATTTTTATAGACACCCGAAACTTCGATAACACTACCATTTGGTTGGTAAGTCAATTCTTTTACATTGTCATCGGTAATTTCTTTTACCAATTCTGTATAATTAATTTGCTCACTTTTCCCTGCAACACTACCTGTACTAAAATACTGATAAGCTGTAACTAGGAAAAAAATAAGTAATAACCATAGAAAAGGATTTTTAATTAAACCATTATTTTGTTTTTTCATTAAAAATTGTTCTTTCTAATTTGAATACACTTCTTCTTTCAATACTCCAACATAAGGAAGGTTACGATAGTTTTCTTTGTAGTCTAAGCCATAACCTACTACAAACTCATTTGGAATAGTAAAGCAGGTATAGTCTGCCTCAATTTCTACAACACGCCCTTCTGGTTTATCCAACAAGGTTGCAATGTTAACAGAAGCAGCTTCTCTTTCAATAAACATATCTCGCAAATTCTTCAAAGTTTGTCCTGTATCAATGATATCCTCTACAAATAGAACATGTCTTCCTTTGATATCTTGAGTCACATCTTGCTTGATATTGATGACACCACTACTTGCTGTTCCACCATGGTAGCTAGAAACCATCATGAAGTCCATTTCAATATGTGTGTCGATATGTTTAACCAATTCAGCCATAAAAGGAATAGATCCTTTTAAAATCCCAACTAAGATTGGATTTTTTCCTGCATAGTCCTTAGTTAATTGAGCACCTAATTTTTTAGCAGCTTCTGTAATTTCATCGTGTGAAACGAGAATTTTTTTAATATCGTTTTCTAACATTTTTTTACCTATCTATTTTTTCTATATAAAGTACAGTGTTCATTATATCATTTTTCGTGTTTTTACTCAAATTACTGGTCGCAATTCCCAAAATTGAAACAATTTCACCAAATTGCTCAATAATCAGAGCAGATTTTCGCTTTTCCATAGGGATTTTCAAATCAATAAATAGACGTCTGAGTTTTTTTCTATGCCCATTTTGAATCAAAACATCTCCTGCTTTTCGATGACGAATGTATATAGATGTTTCCCGTGAAACAGGTATTTGTTGAATTAGTTCACCTTCTAAAGGAAGTCCAAAGGAAAATAAATATCCTTGATAAGATACCTGATTTTGATAGTGTAACACAAGTTCATCTTCCTTTTCATCAGCCTGAGGACTGATTTTACAAATCCGAAACTGTTGATACTCTTTTATCAATTCATAGCCATTTTTAAGCGGATGACGATACTGGCTTTTAGTTTTTAAAATTTGTCTAACTTCTTCAAACTGAGCTTTTGTAAGATTCAAATCTGGAAAACGATTCAGGTAAGTTTGAAGTAAAACTCTTTGTGTCGACTCAGAGTAAGACAATAGGCACTCTAAATTTTCTACATCAATATTCTTTGATAATTCAGCTATTGCCAAATCATAATCTAAAATTTCATTACCGATGCTTAAGATTGCATCCCTAAATCGAGGATTTTCTTTTTCTAATTCTGGTAAATAAGAGTTTCGAATACGATTGCGAAAATAATGATTTTCCTTATTTGATGTATCTTCAAAGTGAAAAATTGGTGGAAAGTCTTTTTTCTGAAAATGCAAGAAAGGGCGAATGATTTCTATCTCTCCGACTACTTGCTTCTCCTTAATTCCTGATAGATAGCGCAAACGAGTGCCTCGAATCAAACGCATCAAAATCGTTTCCACCTGGTCATCAGCATGGTGGGCAGTGACTAAGGCTGTCGCACCTGTCTTTTTCATGATCTCTTGAAAAAAATCATAACGAAAATTTCGTGCACGCGCTTCTGAAAATTCACCTAAAAAATTACTGATATAAATAGGAAGTTCTGCTTTTGCAGCCAACTTCCTTAATTCCTTTTCTTCCCAATCTGATTCTACTCTCTGCTTATGATTCACATGAGCTAGAATCAGTTCAATTTCTAACTCTTTTTGATACGTAGACAATACCTTAAATAGAAACATAGAATCTAATCCACCAGAAAGAGCTAGCACCACCTTAGTATGTTTTTTAAAATATCCTCTCTTGAGAAAATGATTAAAAAAATCCTGTTCCCTCATTTTAGAACCTCATAAACATCTTTGGCTATCTTAGAAATTGTATCATAATCAGAATTTTTAGTGAAAATAGAAAGAATAAATGGAGAATCTGCGTAGACAACACCCGTATCATGCTTAAATTCGTCCGCATCTCCAATTTTATGAGCTACCTTCACAGAAACATCTTTGGTAATTCGCTCATTATCAAAATTTGTTTTAGTCAAAGACTCCAATACAAATCCATTTTGATTATAAATAGCTTCTATGACTTTCCCAGCCATTTTAGAAGAAATCAATTTTTCTTTTGGATCCCAATCATCTCCCATAATAGCAGACATCTTGGACTTAAATGTTGCATCCGATTGGTTTGAAATGTAATATCCCAATAGATTATGAGCTACATTATCCGATTCTTTTGATACTTTCGCAATTAAATCTTTTAGAGAATATTCTTTATTATCTTCTTTTTTAGGGAGGCTACCACTTCCCTCTGGTTTATAAGAACCTGGAAAATCATTGACCGCAGATACGTATTTTACAGTCGTGTCTAACTGATAAAGACCCTCATTTATTTTTTCTTGCGTATAATAAAGATAAGGGAGTTTTAAAACACTAGCTGCATACATCTTTTCATCTTGATTGATACCAGCTTCTTTTCCAGTAGTCAGTTGCTTAACATAAATAGAGAATGAATCCTTCTGATATTTTTCAGATAACATTTCTTGAACTTTACTCATCCGATTATCTTCTTCAGAAGTTGATTCTTTAGCTACCCATCCAGTCTGATCAATATGTAGAAATTCTCTTCCTTCTACAAACATGGTCTTATCGATTGATACCTGAGAATAAGCTGATAAGGATGATTTCACTTCTTTTAAATCATAAGGACTATTGTACAGTTTAAAATCAGATTCTAACCATACTTTTTTTATTGTAGGAGTTACCTCTGACTGATCATATAAAAATCGTTTGTCTGCAGCAATAAATTGATGATTGGATAACTTAAATACTGGAATTCCTTGTTTATTTAAACGCCACTCGGTTATTTGGAAACTTATTTTTGGACTTAATTTTCCAGATTCAACAACTAAATCTTCATTCGCATAAACAGGAACTTCTCCATAAACCATAGGAGAAGTTAGCTTTTCTCTAAAATAAATACCAAAGTCAGATTGTGAAAGGTAATAAATTTCTTTCGAAGTATAGACAACTTCTTTTTCTGTGCTAACTACTTTTGAAACTGTCAAAAAACTCGGTAGCAACAAAATAATTAAGAATTTACGCATTCTTCCTTTCCTTTTCTTCTTGTAAACGCAATAATTGATTTTTATCAGCCAACTCTTCAAGCTTTTCATCTGATAAACTCAAAAATTGCTCAATTACGTCTAATAAATTTTCCATTTTATCACCTTTGAAGCAAGTCAGGAATCGTATAAACAGATTCCCGATTCTTAGAATAATAATATTTTGCACGCATGTATTTAGCAGCGTACTCTTCATCTTTCAACTTTGTGGCAAAAGCTGTCTCTTTCTCCTTTTCCTCACTCAAGGTTTGATACTGAGTTTGCAATTCTGATAACTGTTGACGTCTTTGGAGTAATTGCTGATAACTTTGAGCAAGATTATAAGTTGGTAAAATGAACAATAAAATCATCAAAATAAGAACCCACCCCATAAAACGATTCCGTTTTTGTCGTTCTTTCATCAGGTAGCGACGACGTTGGTATTCATTTTGGATAAAAGAATTGTTTAATTGTACAATATTCTTAGACATTTTCTTCTACCCTTGTTTCACTGATAATTTCATACATGCCTGCTGCATCTTCTTTTTTTGTACTATCTTTCATCTCTAGTACTTTTACAAGTAGCAACTTATTCCCAAAGCGAATTTCAACTTGGTCATTAACTTTCAAATCCGTTGAACTTTTGGCCAAGATTCCATTTACCTTGATTCTGCCTTTATCTGCTACTTCTTTTGCGACTGTACGACGCTTGATAATTCTTGATACTTTTAAATATTTGTCTAATCTCATCCTTATTACCTCAACTTATTATTGTACCATTTTTATCTATTTTATAGAAGAAAAATGTTAAAGGGAATTACCTTCTTTCGACACTTTTATCTCTAATAAACTTTCTCCAAAAATCAGCAGACCTTCTAAAATTTCATAATCTTTCTTATTTTGGACATCAAATACAAGCTCCATTAATCCCTTATTCTCAGCGATGCCTGCTTTTAAGTTCGTTGCGGATAAAGCTTTAAAATAATCTTGAGCTAAAAACAGTCGTTGAGTGACTTTTTCAAATTGAACTGTAATTTTATTATCTTTTCTTTCCACACGTTGAACAAAGACCTTGTCCAAGTATGATTTGACCAAACCAATCTCTAAAAGATATGCTACTACATCTGGGTATTCTCCAAAACGGTCCATCAGCTCTTCTTGTAACTCCTCATAATTGACACGATTGTCAATTTGACGAATTTTTTTATAAATTTCAATCTTATGTCGTTGGTCTGAAATATAAGTATCAGGAAGATAGGCATCAATTTGTAAAATCAATTCGGCATTTCCTTTTGTTCTTGTGTTCCCATTACCATGTCGTTTAGCAATAGCTTCCTCTAGTAACTGCGAATACAATTCAAAACCAACAGAATCAATGAAACCAGACTGAGACTTGCCTAAAAGATTTCCTGCTCCACGAATCAAAAGATCTCGCATTGCAATCTTAAATCCCGAGCCCAATTCTGTAAATCCTTTGATAGCTTCTAATCTCTTTTCAGAAACTTCACTGATTGATTTTTCTGGACGATACATGAGATAAGCATAAGCAATACGATTACTACGACCAACTCTTCCTCTTAACTGATACAAGGTTGACAAGCCCATATGGTCTGCATTTTCGATAAACAAGGTATTAGCATTTGGAATGTCCACCCCTGTCTCGATAATGGTAGTCGTCACCAAGATATCGTATTGTCCCTCAATAAAGTCTAATAGAGTATTTTCCAACTGGATTTCACTCATTTGTCCGTGAACATACCCAATCGAAGCTTCTGGAATCAACTCCTGTAATTCTGAAACCTTCTGATCAATTGTGTCAACTTTATTGTAAAGATAGTAAACTTGACCTCCACGCTCCATTTCACGCAAGACCGCATCACGAATAACACTATCATTCTTTTCCAAAACATAGGTCTGAACAGGATAGCGATTAGTCGGCGGAGTTTCAATAACAGACAAATCTCTGATTCCCAACATAGACATATGGAGGGTACGAGGGATTGGCGTAGCTGTCAAAGTTAGAACATCCACTTGTTTCTTCAATTCTTTCAAAGTTTCCTTATGCTTGACACCAAATCGCTGTTCCTCATCAATAATCATCAAGCCCAAATCAGCAAACACAACATCTTTTGACAAAACACGATGTGTTCCAATCAAAATATCAACTTGACCCTTTTTCAATTTTTCAAGTGTTTCAGTCTGCTCTTTTTTACTTCTAAAGCGACTCAACACATCAATATTAACTGCAAAATTTTGGAATCGTTCCTTAAAATTCGTATAGTGCTGTTGCGCTAAAACCGTCGTCGGAACTAGGACGACAACTTGTTTGTGATCATTGACTGCCTTAAAGGCTGCACGCATAGCAACTTCAGTCTTTCCAAAACCAACATCCCCAACTAAAAGTCGATCCATTGGCTGAGAAGCCTGCATATCTCTCTTGATTTCCTCAACACTACGAAGTTGATCATCCGTTTCAACATAAGGGAAGGCATCATCAAAAGCATGTTGATCTTCATCATCAGCTGAAAAAGCATAACCTTTCAACTGACTACGTTCAGAATAAAGTTTGATTAAATCGTCAGCTATATCCTCTACCTGATTCTTAACCTTTTGCTTGGCCTTTTTGAAATGACCATCATTTAATTTATTGAGTTTAGGAGCTTTCCCATCACTTGAAATATATTTAGACAGTAACTGAATCTGTTCTACTGGGATAGAAATTTGATCACCATTTTGGTATTGAACACTAACATAATCACGGTGAATTCCTTTGATTTCAATGGTTTCAATTCCTAAATATTGACCAATCCCATGGATATGATGGACAACGTAGTCCCCTTTTTCAAGTTCATTGTAATCTTTTAATCTCTCTGCATTCGAAACATGTTGTCTTCGAAAACGACGTTTCAATTTCTTTTGAAAAATCTCATGTTCAGTAATAAATAAAATCTTTTCATCTACAAAATGAAAACCATGTCTGAGATTCCCCTCGATTAAGTTTACAGATTCTTTACAGATAATTGACTTATTTCTAGAATCCAATTTAATCTGGTATTCCTCTAAAACATCCTCCAATGTTTTACTTCCCATTGAATTGCTAGACTGCAGGATAATAGTATAATTCATTTTTTTGTATCGTTCAATTTCTTCTTTTAGAAAAGAAAATTGATTGAAAAACTCCTGCATGGGATATTGATTAAATTGATAAATTTGGTCAAACTTGAGATTTCCTAAACCCTTTTGCAGATTAGAAAAAAAGGTCACTGGACTTTGTTTTTTATAGATTTTCTCAGTATCTGCAAAATACTGCATCTCAGAAAATGCTTTACCGCTCTGTAACTCTTCTGTAAAGTATTGCTCTAACTCTCTTTCAAATACTTCATACTGATTCATCAATTTCTGATAATCATCAAAGAATATTGGTATGTCTTTTTCAATATAATCAAATACAGTACATGATTTCTCATAACACAAAGATAAAAATTTCCTAGAATCTGCATGACTTTGTTTTTGATGAAAACTTGAAAGAATTTCTTCTAGATAAGATTTCAGAATCGGCGATAGAGTCTTCAAAATTTGTTTTTCTAAAGTCAACTGACCTCGTTGATAATCTTCTTCTCTTATGAGAATATCACTAGCTGGAAAGATGATGAGTTCTGACTGATTTTCTTTCGATAATTGTGTTTCGACTTCAAAAGTACGAATTCCATCTACCTCATCACCAAAAAACTCAATTCGGCAAGGTTCTAACTGAGATATTTCAAAAATATCTAAAATATCTCCTCGAAGACTAAATTCTCCTTGAGTTTGTACTTGTGTAACCTTTCGATAACCAATTTCCTTTAACTGATGGATAAGCGCATGTTGGTCATATTCTTCACCAACTGCAATTTTTATAATACTTTCTTTAAATACAGTTGAAGAGGGTAAAATCAGTCGACTTGCTGCAATATTACAAACTAAGATCCCTTTCTTAGACGGATCACTCAAAAAACGCAAAGCTTCAACCCGTGAGATATTTTTTTCTTGTGAAGACATTAAAAACTCGACCATAGGTGAATCATCTACCAAAAATGGATAGACAAATTCCTCACCTAAGATAGAAATAAGATCACTAATAATCCCTTCTGCTTCTCCATAAGTTGATGTCAATAAAATAATCTTATCTTCTTTCTTCAAACTACTAGCGATGGCTAAAGCTTTTGTAGAAGTTGACAAACCTAACATTAATTGTCTTTTTTTCTCTATCAGATTTTGATGCCATTTTTTGATCTGATCATTTTCTGAAAACAACTCTAATAAGGTCACCATTTATCCGTTATACCTCTGCATCATTTTTTCAAAGTTTTTCTCTTGTAAATAATAATTTACAGCATCGTCAACCTTGTCAATAGACTGTAAAATACCGATATAATCATCCTTGTCAAACTTACTTAAAACATGATTAACAACTGACATGCCGTTTTTGGGTCTTCCAATTCCAATCTTAACACGATTAAAGGCCTGAGTCCCTATATGTTGAATAATAGACTTGATACCATTATGACCACCTGCTGATCCTTTTGCTCTTAAACGAATTTTCCCAACTTCCATGTCAAGGTCGTCGTAAATGACGAGTAAATCTTCAATATCCAAACCATAGTAAGTCAATAAAGCATGAACCGCTTTTCCACTTTCATTCATAAAGGTCGTTGGTTTGACAAGATAAATTTTTTCTCCATTTAGGAAAAAGGATGCTAGGTCAGCTTGAAATATCTTATCGTGTGTAAAAGTGACATTCTGTTTCTTCGCTAGTTGGTCAATCAACATAAATCCAACATTGTGTTTTGTTTCAAAATATTTATCCCCTGGATTTCCCAAGCCTACAAGTAATTTAGTCATTTATTTTTCCTTTCAAAAGCCAAAAGGGTTGGAATTTTTTTCCAACCTAATTGACACTATTTATTAAATGTTATTAGACATTAAAGCGGAATTCCATGATATCGCCATCTTGAACGATATATTCTTTACCTTCTTCACGCAAGCGTCCAGCTTCTTTTACGGCCTTTTCAGATCCGTATTTCACTAGATCCTCATATGACATGGTTACCGCACGAATAAATCCTTTTTCAAAGTCTGAATGGATAATACCAGCTGCTTGAGGAGCCTTCATACCACGTTTGAAGGTCCAAGCGCGAACTTCTTTTTCACCAGCTGTGAAGTAAGTTCCCAGTCCAAGCAAGTGGTAAGCTGCACGAGTTAACTTGTCAACGCCTGATTCTGTCAATCCAAGTGCTTCAAGAAACTCTTTTTTATCTTCATCGTCCAATTCAGAAATTTCTTCTTCAGCACGCGCTGAAATGACTACTACCTCTGCATTTTCTGTCGCTGCAAATTCACGAATTTGTTTGACATAGTCGATAGAATCTGGATCTGAAACTACATCCTCATCGACATTAGCAACATAAAGAACTGGTTTAGTTGTCAACAGGAAGAGACCTTTGACAACTTTTTGTTCTTCATCTGTAAATTCGATGGTGCGAGCTGATTTTCCATCTTCTAGGACTGGTTTAATCTTTTGAAGAACATTGAATTCTTCCACAGATTCTTTATCTTTTTGCGTGCGTGCCATCTTTTCTACACGCGCATAACGTTTATTGACTGATTCTAAGTCAGCAAGAATCAATTCCAGGTTAATGGTGTCAATATCTGCAAGTGGATCCACAAAGGCATCTTCACGTCCTTGCTCGCGCATAACATTTTCATCATCAAAAGCACGAACTACGTGAACAATCGCGTCTACTTCACGGATATTAGCCAAGAATTTATTCCCTAGCCCTTCTCCTTTTGAAGCTCCTTTTACAATTCCTGCGATATCTGTAAATTCAAATGTTGTTGGAACTGTCTTTTTAGGAGTGATCATTTCCGTTAGTTTTTGTAGGCGTTCATCTGGAACCTCAACCATTCCAACGTTTGGATCAATCGTCGCAAATGGATAGTTTGCAGCCTCTGCTCCTGCTTTTGTAATTGCATTAAATAGTGTTGATTTACCAACGTTTGGCAAACCAACGATACCTGCTGTTAAAGCCATATTTTCTCATTCTCCGTTTTCATTTCAATCCCTAATATTATAACACAAAAAGGGAAAACTTGCTAACTCTCTAACTAAGGGTTCTCAGTCAATAATTTTATTCATTTTTCGATCAAAATCATAGCGTCCCATCATGACAACATGGTCACAATTACTACATTTGATTTTGATATCTGCCCCTACACGTGTAATTTCCCAACGATTAGCTTTTTTTCCTGTTGACTTGATTGTGCAAGCATGTGGTTTTTTCATTTCAACAAAATTTCCAACTTGATACATACTACTCTCCTTTTCTTTTTCGATTATATCATAAAAGAGGCGAGCCAGACTCAACCTCTTTCACTTAATTTGTACGAACTGGTGTAATAAGCTGCATGAAGTCCTCATCAGTGTCTGCTGGCACAAGAGTAAATGGACGAACAGCTGAGATAAAGCTAATGTTCACCTTTTCGCTATTTAAAGCTTTAAGAGAATCAATCAAATAAGTTGGATTGAAACTAATGGTCAAATTTTCACCAGTCACTTGATCAGTATCAATTTCTTCGTTTACTTTACCAACTTCTGGAGAGTGAACATGGGCGCTAACAACCCCATCTTTTATTTCAAGTTTCACAGTACCATTTTGAGTAGCACTTGATAAAAGACGAGCACGTTCCATTGATTGTCGTAAGTTTACAACATCAAAAGTAATAGTAGTGTTAAAGTCTGTTGGAATCAAGCGATCTGTATCAGGATAGTTTCCTTCTAGGAGACGAGTATAGAAGCTAATATTTTCGCTTCTAAAGAGAATTTGATTATTGGCAAAGAAAATCTCTACAGTTTCGATATCATCTGTAAATACCGCTGAAAATTCGCGTAGAGAACGGCTAGGAATGACAACATCAAAATCATCACTATTTTTCTCAAGCGTTAATTTTTTCTGACTTAGACGATGAGAGTCTGTTGCAACTGTTTTTAACTCTTTGTGTTGACTCAATACAAAATGAACACCTGTCAAAATTGGACGACTCTCTTGTGTACTTGCAGCAAAGGCTGTTTCATTGATAATTTTCTTGAGTAATTTTGTTTCAAGAACCAAAGGAGTGCTTGCTGAAATTTCTTGGATTCGTGGGTACTGTTCGCTATCTTTTCCTTTTAGGGTAATTTCTGATTTTCCACTGGTTAAAACAATTTGATTTTGTTCAATTTCTTTAAAATCAAGAGTCACATCAGGTAGACTAGATACCACATTGATGAAGAAAGAAGCTTCAAGAAGGATAGAACCTAAAGAAGTAATTAACAAACCAGCATCTTCATTTTTTTGAGAAATAAAATTTTCAATTGAAATTTGACCATTTGAACCAATTAAAGTAACACCTTCATTGGTCACGTCAATTTTTACGGTTGATAAAATAGGAATGGCATTTTTAGAACTAATAGCTCTCTTAGTAGTATTTAATGCTTGTAGAAATAAATTTTTATTAATTGAAAAATGAATCATGGATTCTCCTTTATTTATTTTTAGTATTAGAAGGATAATAGTAATAATAGAGTCTGTGAAATCTGTGGAAAACAGACTAAAAGTAAGGCATACCAAGTTTTTTGCCTTGTTTAAAAAATGTGGATAAAAAAGATAAAAAAGCGAAAGTTATCCACAAGTTATTTTATTTTCTTTTTGATTGATTCAATTTCTAAACGTAAATTATCGTCTTCATCAATCAAAGATTTAATTTTTGCATGGGCGTGAATGACTGTTGTATGATCTTTTCCACCAAATTCCTTCCCAATTTTTGGAAGACTATTATCTGTTAGTTCTCTAGATAAATACATGGCTACTTGACGGGCTAAAACAATATGTTGAAGGCGTCTGCTTCCCTTCATTTCTTTGACACTAACTCCATAGAAGTTACCAACTTCATTTTGGATTTTGTCAATTGGGATGACGAGCATTTGGCTAACATCCTGTTTGCGAGCTCTAATAGCTTCTGCAGCAATATCAATAGTGATATCCTTGATTTTTTTTACTTTGGCAATTAAAGTGATGTCGTTGATGGCTCCCTCAAGATCTCGAACATTTGAATCAAATTGTCCAGCTAGGTATTCTAGAGTATCACTTTGGAAATTGTAGCCTAAATGTTCCGTTTTACTTTGTAAAATGGCAATACGTGTTTCAAAGTCAGGGGGTGTGATAGTTTGTGTTAATCCCCAACTAAAGCGCGTGACAAGCCTCTCCTCGAGCCCTTCTAGATGTTTTGGACTTCGATCACTCGTTAGGACAATCTGTTTTTGCTTGTCGTGCAGTGCATTAAAGGTATTGAAAAATTCTTCTTGTGTTGCAACTTTTTTACCACTTAGAGATTGTATATCATCAATCAATAAAAGATCAAGGCTACGATAGGTCTTTTTAAACTTTTCCATCTCCCCAAGTCTTAGGTGATCAAGAAAGTCATTAATAAAGCTTTCAGCAGGGATATATTTAACACGCGCATCAGGAATGTTTTTTAGAATTTCATTTCCAATAGCGTTTAATAAGTGAGTCTTGCCAAGCCCAGGTCCTCCATAGATAAAAAGAGGATTATAGGTCAGAGCTAAATCTTCAGAGACAGCCAAGGCGGCTGATACTGCCCAAACATTTCCATCCCCTTGAATAAAGTTATCAAAGGTATACCTTTCCTTTAATCCCGTATCCGAATAAGGAATAGATGCTAACTTTGGACTATAGTCATAAAGAGTTGCATTTGTAGCTTCTTCAACTTGTGAGATAGTCGTATCTTGAGGTTTGGTGAAAATATAGTGGGGAGTTATTTCAGCGTCATAAACTTCAAAACCAGCTACTACAATAATATCTTTTAGTTGTTTTTCCCAGACCATTTCCATTTCAGAGCGAGGTAGAAATATAGTGGCAATATTTTTTTCTACCTTGACGAGTTCAGCTTGGATAGCATAGAAATCATACATGGATCGAGTGAGTCTTTCTTGTGCAAATTCTAAAATACGATTCCAAAATTGTTTTTCTTTCAATCCGTTCTCCTCCTTTACTATTTGTTTAAAAGTTTAATGCTAGAATTATTTTACCATAGATAGAAAGAATTTTCCACAAGCTGTGAAAAATAATCCACAATGTTATCAAGCTTTATCCACAGGTTGGGTATAAAAGTAGAAACTATTGATTTATTAAGCTTTTTATTGAAAAAAATAGTGGATAACCTTGTGAGATAAAAAAATAAAAGAACAGCCTTATTTCAGGCTGTTGATAATTCTACTATATTCTTCTTGATTTGAAAAAGAAATAATGATTTTTCCACTATCTTTTTTAGACAGTTTGATTTTAATATCTAATCCGAGTAGTTTTTTTAACTGTTCTTCTTCATTTTGTATGAAATAATCGTTTTTTTGCTGTTTCTTTTGTTTTTTCTCTGTCAGAAGAGCTTCTAACTTTCTTACAGAAATGTCTTCCTCTACGATTCGTTGAAAGAAATAGTCTTGTTGTTCCTTAGTCAACCCAACTAGAGAACGCGCATGTGCTTGTGATAGTTTGCCATTTTCTACTTCTGAGAGGATCTGTTCTGGCAAGGAAAGTAAACGAATGGAGTTGCTGATATAAGGACGAGACTTGCCCATTTTATCTGCAATTTCAGCATGAGTAAATCCTTTCTCTACAAGAGATTCATAGGCGCGTGCTTCTTCTATTGGATTTAAATTTTCTCTCTGTAAATTTTCAATGATAGACTGTATCATCATCTCTTGGTCTGAGAGTTGCTTAACAACAGCTGGGATAGACTTTAGCCCAGCTAAAAGTGAAGCCCGATAGCGTCTCTCACCTGCAAGGATTTCATAACCAATTACAGGAGATTGACGAACAATAATCGGTTGAATGATACCATTTTCTTTGATAGACTGTGCTAGTTCATCTAGTTTTTCTCCATCAAATTCTTTTCGAGGTTGATAGGGATTTTTTTGTATATCCGTGATAGAAATCATTTCAAATTTTTCCATGATTCTACACTAACACATCTTTTCTCTTATGTAAAGCTTTCTTTACATAGATGTCAATTAAGATTCTAAATCACCTGAACTCTTGTCAAGTTTAATAGATGTAGTTTCTTCTTTACCGTTGCGATAGTAAGTGATCTTAATAGTGTCTCCGATAGAATGATTGTAAAGAGCACTTTGTAAGTCTGTTGATGAAGCAATCTCTTTGTCATCTACTTTTGTAATAACATCGTATTTTTCAAGGTGACCATTGGCGGGCATATTACTTTGCACAGAACGAACAACTACACCAGATGTTACATTGCTTGGAATATTCAGTCTTCTAATATCACTTGTATTAATATTTGAGAGATTGACCATTTGAATTCCTAAAGCTGGACGAGTCACTTTTCCGTTCTTTTCTAATTGTTCAATAATATTGATAGCATCATTTGCAGGGATTGCAAAACCAAGACCTTCTACAGATGTTCCTCCATTTGTGGCAATTTTACTTGAGGTAATTCCGATAACCTGTCCTTGAATATTGATTAGTGGGCCACCAGAGTTACCTGGGTTAATAGCAGTATCAGTTTGAATGGCTTTTGTAGAAATAGCTTGTCCATCTTCAGATTTTAAAGATACATTTCTATTGAGACTTGATACGATACCTTGAGTGACAGTATTTGCATATTCAGAACCTAATGGGCTACCGATGGCAATGGCAGTTTCTCCTACGGTTAACTGACTAGAATCACCAAACTCAGCTACTGTTGTCACTTTTTCTGAAGAGATTTTGACGACAGCAATATCAGAGAAAGTATCAGCTCCGACAATTTCTCCGGGTACTTTAGTTCCATCTGACAATCGAATATCGACTTTGCTGGCACCATTTATAACGTGATTGTTGGTGACGATGTAAGCTTCTTTATCATTCTTTTTATAAATAACCCCAGATCCTTCGCTAGAGATTTGCTTAGAATCTGTATCAGTCTCATCATTGCCAAATACGCTATTTTGTCTATTTGCTGAATAAGTAATAACAGAAACAACGGCATCTTTTACTTTATTAACAGCCTGTGTTGTTGAATTTTCGTTCTTATAGGCAGTTTGTGTAATAGTACTATTGTTGTTAGAGTTACTTACACCACTTTTTTGAGTTAGTTGAGATATTGAAAAACTACCCAAGGCTCCACTAAAAAAGCTAATGACGATAATGACTAATAATTGAAACCCTTTTTTGTAAAATGTTTTTAAATGTTTCATATTTGCCTCCATATGTTTGAAATTACTGAAAGTATAAACTGACTAGCTTAATTATAACTTAAAAACAAAAGTTTTTCACAGACTGTGGATAACTTTCTAAAATCTGTGGTTTTCTTGGCTAAAATTAACCTTTTATTTTGTGAATAAGATGTTAAAAAATAGAGAATATGTTAGAATAGAGTTATGAAAATTAAAGTTGTAACAGTTGGGAAACTGAAAGAAAAGTATTTAAAAGATGGTATTGCAGAGTATTCAAAACGAATTTCTCGATTTGCTAAGCTTGAAATGATTGAGCTGGCAGATGAAAAAACACCAGATAGGGCCAGTGAGTCAGAAAATCAAAAGATTTTAGAAATAGAAGGTCAGAGAATTTTATCAAAAGTTGGTGACCGTGATTTCGTTATTGTGTTAGCCATTGAGGGGAAAACACTTTCTTCAGAAGAATTTAGTAAGCAGTTAGAAGAAGCTTCTATAAAAGGATTTTCTACTCTTACCTTTATTATTGGGGGAAGTTTAGGATTAGCACAGGATGTAAAAAAGAGAGCCAATCTTTCTGTCAGTTTTGGCCGTCTAACTTTGCCCCATCAGTTAATGAGACTAGTCCTTACTGAACAAATCTATCGTGCTTTTACGATTCAGCAGGGATCACCCTACCATAAATAGAAAATTGACTTTTAATTGAATTTTTGGTAGAATAATTGTGCTAGGTCTCATAGCTCAGCTGGATAGAGCATTCGCCTTCTAAGCGAACGGTCGCAGGTTCGAATCCTGCTGGGATCAATATAGTAGCAAAGCTGGGAATTTTCCCGGCTTTTTTCTTAAAAAAGTACACTTGGGGAGAAAAAAATGACAGTTGAGAGAATTTTATCTAAAATGAAATTCCATTTTGTATAATGGTTTTTGTAAGTTAGCTTACAAGAAAAAAACATTTTAGGAGATTTTATTATGAAAAACACAGTTAAATTGGAACAGTTTGTAGCCTTGAAGGAAAAAGACTTGCAAAAGATTAAAGGTGGGGAGATGAGGAAAATGAATGAAAAGTCCTTTAATTTCTTTAATATCTTTAGAAGAAGATAAAGGAGTAGCAGAATGGATTTTTTCTTATTAGTAGATTTGATATTATATTTTTTAATTATTAGTCATAGTTACCGTTTAATTTGTAAAGGTCAAATAAATAGAAAAGAATTCTTCGTTTTTGGTGCTTATACATTACTAACAGATATAGTATTTGATTTTCCATTCTATCTTCTAAATTTAGATGGGTTAGGGATTGAAACATTTTTATTTCCTTTATTCTTATATTCCTATTTTCGATGGATGAAACAGTATGAGAGGGATAGAGGACTATTTCTAAGTTTACTACTATCTCTTTTATATGAGAGCACTCATAACTTTTTGTCCGTAATTTTCTCCTCTATAACAGGAGACAATTTTGTTTTACAATATTATTACCTATTCTTTTCCGTTGTAACGGTGTTGACTTATGTTGTTATCTTAAAAATCATTCATTATTTCCATTTGGAACTAGCCTATTTTGACAAGGACTACCTTTATCCTTTCTTGAAAAAAGTATTTTTTGCCTTACTACTGCTACATATTGTATCTTTTGTTTCAAATATGGTAAGTACGATTAAACATTTGAATAGTTTTGGAAGTATTTTGTCATCTATCGTCTTTATTTCTCTACTTTTGACCTTCTTTGCAATGAATTCGCATAAAGATCAAATGGAGAAAGAGATTGCTTTGAAGCAGAAGAAATTTGAACAGAAACATTTACAAAACTATACAGATGAAATTGTCGGTCTGTATAATGAAATCCGTGGTTTTCGACATGACTATGCTGGAATGCTTGTCAGCATGCAGATGGCAATTGACAGTGGTGATTTACAGGAAATTGACAGAGTTTACAATGAAGTTTTGGTTAAAGCTAATCACAAACTGCGTTCAGATAAGTACACTTACTTTGATTTGAACAACATAGAAGATTCAGCTTTACGGAGTTTGGTTGCTCAGTCAATTGTCTATGCTCGAAATAATGGTGTAGAGTTTACACTGGAAGTAAAAGATACGATTACCAAGCTCCCAATTGAACTATTGGATTTGGTTCGTATCATAAGCGTTTTATTGAACAATGCTGTCGAAGGATCGGCTGATAGTTATAAAAAGCAGATGGAAGTAGCAGTTATTAAGATGGAAACTGAAACAGTTATTGTGATTCAGAATTCATGTAAAATGACGATGACTCCTTCAGGAGATCTATTTGCTTTAGGATTCTCCACTAAGGGAAGAAATCGCGGAGTAGGATTAAATAATGTGAAAGAACTACTAGATAAGTACAACAATATTATTTTAGAAACAGAGATGGAAGGCAGTACATTTAGACAAATTATTAGATTTAAGAGGGAATTTGAATGAAAGTTTTAATTTTAGAGGATGTTATTGAACATCAAGTGAGACTAGAGAGAATATTGGATGAAATTTCGAAAGAATCGAATATTCCAATATCATACAAGACAACAGGAAAAGTTCGTGAATTTGAAGAATACATTGAAAATGATGAAGTAAATCAGCTTTATTTCCTAGATATCGATATTCATGGAATTGAGAAAAAGGGATTTGAGGTTGCTCAGCTCATTCGTCATTACAATCCTTACGCTATTATCGTCTTTATCACCAGTCGATCAGAGTTTGCGACTCTAACCTATAAATACCAGGTATCAGCCTTAGATTTTGTTGATAAGGATATCAATGATGATTTGTTTAAGAAGAGAATTGAGCAAAATATCTTCTACACGAAGAGTATGTTACTTGAAAATGAAGATGTTGTAGATTATTTTGACTACAATTACAAGGGAAATGATTTAAAAATTCCTTACCATGATATTTTGTATATTGAAACAACAGGTGTCTCTCATAAATTGCGCATTATTGGTAAGAATTTTGCAAAAGAGTTCTATGGAACAATGACAGATATTCAGGAAAAGGACAAACATACCCAACGATTTTATTCTCCTCATAAATCATTTTTGGTAAATATAGGCAATATCAGAGAAATTGATCGAAAGAATCTAGAAGTTGTTTTCTATGAAGATCATCGCTGTCCTATTTCAAGATTAAAAATTAGAAAATTGAAAGATATTTTAGAGAAAAAATCTCAAAAGTAATTGACAATTAGTAAGAAATTGATATAATGGTTATATCTGCTACAGATAGAAGGTCCGTTGGTCAAGGGGTTAAGACACCGCCTTTTCACGGCGGTAACACGGGTTCGAATCCCGTACGGACTATTTTATCCGCCATAGCTCAGTTGGTAGTAGCGCATGACTGTTAATCATGATGTCGTAGGTTCGAGTCCTACTGGCGGAGTATAGATAAAAGGGAACACAACTGTGTTCCTCTTTTTGTATCAATTTGTATCCCCAAGCATCTTCATAAGGAAATCTGTTATTTCTTGAGGACTTTCTTTTTTTCCATGTGCAATCCAAGTTTGACAGACACCAAAAAGTGCATGAGTTAGATAGATGCTACTATATTCTAATTCAGTGGTATTGAGATTCAGTTGCATAAATCGCTTTTGTAAATCTGTACTGAGCATGATATGAAGTTTATTTCGTAAGAAATTTTGAATTTCTTTAGTCCCGTTTTCAGAAAGCAGAGCAGCCAGAAGTGGTTCTGACTCTAGATATTCAAAGACTTCTAAAATAGCATCTCTTTTGTGATGAACATGTTTTTGAAAAATATATTCAAATGTATGAAATAGCTTGCTTTGATAGTGCTCGATCATATCATACTTATCCTTATAGTGAGTATAGAAGCTGGAACGACTAATTCCGGCTTTTTCTGCTAACTTGACAGTAGAAATTTGATCAAATGGTTGTTCCATTAGTAATTGTACCATAGCATTTTCAATAGTTCGCTTTGTTTTTAAGCGTTTGTTACTTTCTTGCATACTTCCTCCTTGTAAACAAATTAGACTATATGTCTAAAAATGGATTTTTTATCTTGTAATTTAGATTTTTTATTGTATAATCTATTATATCAAAATTTTAGACAATATGTTTAAAAAAGGAGAAACTATGTTTAAAGAATGGAAAGCAATTTTTAAAAAACCAACCTTTATTATTGTCATGATAGGGATTTCCCTTATTCCAGCTCTGTACAATATCATATTTTTGTCATCAATGTGGGATCCATATGGTCAATTGTCTGACTTACCTGTGGCAGTTGTCAATCATGATAAAGAGGCTTACTATAATGGTAATAGCATGTCTATAGGAAAAGACATGATGTCCAATTTAAAAGAAAATAAAACCTTGGATTTTCATTTTGTAGATGAAGAAGAAGGTAAGAAGGGTTTAGAAAATGGCGATTACTATATGGTAGTGACTTTACCAAGTGACTTGTCTGAAAAAGCAGCTTCTATTTTAACGAATCACCCAGAGCAAATGCAAATCGATTATCAGACTTCAAGTGGTCATAGTTTTATTGCCAGCAAGATGAGTGATTCTGCAATGACACAATTAAAGCAGAATGTTTCTACCAATGTAACCGAGACTTATACTAAAGCTTTATTCAACAAAATGGTCGATTTAAAGGATGGGATGAGTCAAGCAGCGTCTGGTAGTGAAAAACTAACTGATGGAGCGAATCAGTTAGTGGCAGGAAGTCAAACATTAACTACTAACCTACACTCTTTAGCAGATTCAAGTTTAACATTTTCAAATGGAACGGAGCAGTTTACTAAAGGATTATCCTCTTATGTCTCTGGTGTTGAACAACTTCATCTTGGCTTAGGGAATTTTAATAGTGGTTTAGTTATATATACTGGTGCAGTGAGTCAATTAGATAGCGGGTTAGGTCAATTATCTTCTAAAAGTCCTGAATTAGTGAGGGGAATTAATCAATTATATACTGGTGTAGGATCTTATACTGGCGGTGTTTCTCAGCTCAATGCTGGTCTTAATCAATTTTCATCTGGTGTTAGTGCCTATACAAACGGAGTGGGAAATCTTGCAATAGGTGCTAATCAGTTATCCAATCAATCAGCTACACTTCGAATGGGTATGGAGAAATTAAGTGAAGGGATTCAACAACTTTCTAGTAAGTTAGCTACTTCGTCTGAGCAAAAAGATCAAATTGCTCAATTATCTTCTGGTCTGAATCAGTTAAATCAAGCTATTCAAAATATTGATGTTAGAGATACAAAACAATTAGACTCTGTTTTATCAAGTATAGTATCTCTTTCTAATCAAATGTTAGCAAGTGCTCAGTCTGAAAAAGCAACTACATTAGCTAATATTCAATCGACAGCAGCTTATCAATCATTGACAAGTGAGCAACAAGCTGAGATAAGCGCTTCTGTATCTCAAAATTCGACTGATAGTATTCAATCGGCTAAGTCAATTGTAGCTTTAGTACAAGGTTTACAGGGAAGTTTGGAAAACTTACAAAATCAATCTTCAAGTCTTTCGACATTAAAAAATCAAGCTAATCAAGTATTACCGCTTGCTTCTACTTCTTTGACAGGATTGTCAAGTGGATTAACAGAGATACAAGGAGCTGTTACTAGTAAATTAGTTCCTGCCAGTCAGTCGATTGTATCAGGTGTAAACGCATATACTGCAGGTGTTGATAAAGTTTCTCAAGGCGCAAGTCAACTAAGTGAAAAAAATGCCACCTTGACAGGTAGTTTAAATCAATTAGTTTCAGGCTCAACTACCTTAACACAAAAATCTTCTAGCTTGACAGGAGGAGTTGGTCAATTAGTTGAAAAAACTCCAGAATTAGTGTCTGGTATTGAAAAATTATCAAATGGCTCTAATGAATTGAATCAAAAGAGTCAAGAATTACTGGCAGGAGTTGATAAATTACAATCAGGATCTGGTCAATTAGCAGACAAATCCAGTCAGTTACTTTCAGGTGCTTCTCAATTAGAGAATGGAGTTAATAAATTGGCAGATGGATCTGGGAAACTTGCAGAAGGTGGAACAAAGTTAACTTCTGGATTGGAAGGTTTACAGACAGGAGTTGCTTCTTTGGGACAAGGCTTAAGTAATGCTAGTGATCAACTTAAATCAGTATCAACGGAATCTAAAAATGCAGAGGTTTTGTCAAATCCACTCAATCTTTCCAAAACAGACAATGACCAAGTTCTTGTAAATGGAATTGCAATGGCTCCTTATATGATATCAGTTGCTCTATTTGTTGCAGCAATATCAACGAATATGATCTTTGCGAAGTTGCCTTCAGGACGTCATCCGGAGAGCCGTTGGGCTTGGTTGAAATCTCGAGCTGAAATAAATGGTATTATAGCTGTTTTAGCAGGGATTTTGGTCTATGGAGGAGTTCATCTTATTGGTCTAACTGCTAATCATGAAATGAGAACATTTATTCTCATTATCCTAACAAGTTTAGTATTCATGTCCATGGTGACCTCTTTAACAACATGGAATAGCCGTATAGGAGCTTTCTTTTCTCTTATTTTGCTTTTATTACAGTTAGCATCAAGTGCAGGTACTTACCCACTTGCTTTGACAAATGATTTCTTTAGAGCCATTAATCCTTGGTTACCAATGAGTTATTCAGTTTCGGGATTACGACAAACAATCTCTATGACAGGAAATATTCATCATCAAGTCATTTTCCTTGTTGTGATATTAGTACTATTTATTTGTTTAGGTATGCTAGCCTATCAACCTAAGAAAATGGAAGAATATTAAAAAAATCGACCAACTGGTCGATTTTTTTATGTCTTAGATGACTTTCGTCTGTGATTATAGATTCCAAATAGTAAGAGAGAAGTAAAGGAACAGATTGATCCAGTAATAAAACCATTGGGAATGAAGGAAAGTGTAATAGTTCCTTTCCCCTTGGGAACATCAACTTTCATAAATCCAGTTTGAGCTTGTTTAATTTCTATTTTCTTACCATCTTGGTAGGCAGACCAACCTTTGTCATAAGGAATGGTGAAGAAAATAGATGTATCTTGTTTGACATCATATCTAGCAAAGACCTTATTTTTAGAAGTTGATACTGTGACAGGTTGTTCTTTGATTTTTTGAATTGCCTCAGTTAAAGTTTTGGTATATAAACGGTAGAAGGTAGGAGATTCAAATGATACTTGTGAATTTCCAGGGAAGCTAACATTAATATTGAAAGTTTTTTTCTCTTTTGTATAGCCTAGATTAAAGAAGGAGAAAACATTATCAGTTGTAAAAGTCTTTTTTTCACCATTTACAAGAATGTCAACCTTCTTTTGTTTATCATTAGAAAAGTGAAGGTTTGTGAAAGAAAGATAAACTTGGCTATTTTCTGGTGCCTCAATTTGATACTGGATTGCTGCATCCTCATTTGAAGAACTTGTAACACTAATCAAATCATCGGTATTTTCAGTTTTTTCATAAGGTATTGGAGAAAAATAATCAAAATTGACATTAGCAAGTTGATTTAAAAATGAGGCCTGATTATCTAAGGTATGTTCATTGAACTTGACATCATTGTAAACAGATTGACTAGCAAATGCAATCGGAAGAGAGGATTGATTTTCATATAGGGTAAGATTATCTTTTTGATAGATATCTTTAAAACCATACTTATCAATAGGACTGTCTGAGATATTGTACTGGATACCAAATAAACTATCAGCTAAAATACTATTATTTGAATAGCGGAGATTGAGATTAGTCCCAGAGGATTTAAACCCAAGTTTATCCAAAGTAGAGCTTGCTGAACGATTTCGAACAGATGAAAATTGAGAGATTCCATTATAGTTGAATTTCATACTGTCATTTCCTGTCTGAGTCTCTAGTCTCTCATTACGAGTAAATGAACTTCCAATATATGTTGAGAAAGATTCCATAGCTGGAATATCTCGACTATATGCACTTCGAGAAGCAAATCCCCATTCCTTAGCAATTCCGTCTATTTGAGATAAAGCATTTAAACTTATTTCAACTATTATAAATAAAGAGATTAGAATGGCAAATAGATTTACAGAGATAAACTTTTTGATAACTGCAAGGAGTAAAAGCGAATAGACAACCAAAAATTCAAGAGTAAGCAGAATATTCAAATCTGTTAAAAAAGAATAATGCGATTTTAGATAGATGGTAGCTAAAAATCCTGTTACTAGGAGAAAAAGCGAAACTAAAAAATTCCAGACTTTAAGTTCTTTCAGACGCTTTAAGACTTCCGCTGCTGTGTAAATTAACAAGGTAGAGAAAATCCAAGCATAGCGATGTAAAAACATGTTTGGAGTATGCATGCCTTGCCAAAATAAATCAAGAGCTTCAATATAAAAGCTTACAATTAGAAATGCAAAGAAAATTGCATAGATAAGTTTCACGTGAAACTTAATAGATTTCAGCGTAAAAAATAAAATAGTCAAAATAAAGGGAAGTAGTCCAACAAAAATCATTGGGATGGCCCCATACTTTGTTGTGTCAAAGGAACCAATGAATTGCTTAGCAAAGAGATCAAGATACCAGCTACTTTCAGTTTGAAACTTTGTAACTTCAGTCAATTTTTCTCCATGTGTCTGTAAATCAAACAGAGTGGGAAGAGTCATAATCAAGCTAGCCATACCAGCTAAAAAGGAGGTGATTATGAAATCAAGAACAGATGATTTTCGAGTTTTAAAGTCCCAAGAAATTTGACAGAGATACCAGAAAATAAGAAACAATGCTGTCATATAGCCAAAATAATAGTTTTGGATAAATAAGATTGACAAACTTGTAAAGTATAATAGGAATTTCTTTTCAGTTATCAGTAGATGTAAACCAGTTATAATTAAAGGAATCAAGATAAAAACATCTAGCCAGGTTTTTATCTCTAACTGACTGACAGTGAAACTCATCAGAGCATAGGAAGTAGATAAAGCTAGTTTTAAAGGCTTAGGAATCGATTGAAATAATTTATTTAAACTAAAGTAAGTTGACAGTCCAATCAATCCAAATTTTAAGAGAGTTGTCAGATAGACAGCATCTGGCATATTAGTTAGATCAAAAAAGTAAACTAGAGGTGAAAGGAAACTTCCCAAGTAATAACTAGATAGGGCATAGAAATTCAATCCGAGGCCACTTGTAAAGGTGTAAAACAGACTACCATTTCCGTGTAGGATATTTCGTAAGGCTACATCAAAAATAACGTATTGATGAAACCCATCTCCTAATAGTGGAGATGTATCGCTATTCCAGTAGATACCTTGAGATAGATATACTCCTATCATAATGATTATGGGAATGATGAAAGAAACAAAATAGGTCCAATATGTTTTAAAAAATAATTTCATGTTACCTCATAAAATGTTAGAAAACTCAGCTGGTTAACCCAACTGAGTTTTGAATTTTTTTAGTCTTTCCAAAGTTCTTTAACTTTTGCTTGTACTTCTGCATTTTCTAGGAATTCATCATAGGTTTCATCGATACGGTCAATGACGCCATTTTTAGACAAGACAATGATATGGTTAGCTAGAGTTTGAATAAACTCGTGGTCATGGCTGGCAAAGATGATTGATTCTTTAAAGTTTTTCAATCCATCGTTCAAGCTTGAGATAGATTCCAAGTCCAAGTGATTGGTTGGATCATCGAGGACAAGGACATTTGATTTTAAGAGCATGAGTTTTGAAAGCATGACACGAACTTTTTCTCCCCCTGACAAGACATTTACAGGTTTGTTAACCTCATCTCCAGAGAAGAGCATACGGCCTAGGAAGCCACGTAGGAAAGTATTGTCATCTTCTTCTTTACTTGCGAATTGACGCAACCAATCAAGGATTGACTCTCCCCCTGCAAAATCGGCCGAGTTATCTTTTGGCAAGTAAGAACGGCTAGTAGTAACTCCCCACTTGACAGTTCCTTCATAGTCAATGTCTCCCATGATTGCACGAATTAATGCAGTCGTTTGGATGTCATTTTGTCCAATAAGCGCTGTCTTATCACCTGGACGCAAGATGAAGCTAATGTTGTCAAGAATAGTTTCACCGTCAATCTTGACAGATAGATTTTCTACTGTCAAGAGATCATTACCAATCTCACGTTCAGCTTTAAAGTTGATAAATGGGTATTTACGGCTAGATGGAATGATTTCTTCTAAGACAATCTTATCAAGCATCTTTTTACGGGAAGTTGCTTGTTTAGACTTAGATGCGTTAGCAGAGAAGCGAGCAACGAATTCTTGGAGTTGCTTAATTTTTTCTTCTGCTTTAGCATTACGGTCTGCTAGCAATTTAGCAGCGAGTTCAGAAGATTCCTTCCAGAAGTCATAGTTTCCGACATAGAGCTTGATTTTTCCAAAGTCAAGGTCGGCCATGTGAGTACATACTTTGTTTAAGAAGTGACGGTCGTGGGATACTACGATAACGGTGTTATCAAAGTCAATCAAGAAATCTTCTAACCATGTAATTGATTGGATGTCTAAACCGTTGGTAGGCTCGTCCAATAGAAGAACATCTGGTTTACCAAAAAGTGCTTTAGCAAGGAGAACCTTTACTTTCTCACCGTTGGCCAATTCGCTCATGTTTTGATAGTGCAATTCTTCTGAAATGTTTAGGTTTTGAAGTAGTTGAGAGGCTTCACTCTCTGCTTCCCAACCTCCAAGTTCGGCAAACTCTCCTTCAAGTTCGGCAGCACGCACTCCATCCTCATCTGAGAAATTTTCCTTCATGTAGATGGCATCTTTCTCCTTCATGATGCTATAAAGTTTTTCATTTCCCATGATAACGACGTCAATTGCACGTTCGTCTTCATAGTCAAAGTGATTTTGACGAAGAACAGAGAGACGTTCATCTGGACCAAGAGAGATGTGACCAGTAGTAGGTTCGATATCTCCAGCTAAAATTTTTAAAAAGGTTGATTTTCCGGCACCATTAGCACCGATTAATCCATAAGTATTTCCTTCTGTAAATTTGATATTGACATCATCAAAAAGTTTGCGATCACTAAAACGTAGTGAAACATCAGATACTGTAAGCAATGTTTTTCTCCTATATGTGTAATATATTTATTTTACTAGAAAATATAGAAATATTCAAATTTTTATGTGTCAATTTTGTGTAAATTAGATTTACAGCATACTTTACATGAATTTGTAAATAGCAAGACTGATTTATTTTGATAAATTGCGGTTATTTCATTAAAAAAATGCTATAATTGAAGGGACCATATCGAAGGAGAATAAAATGACTAAACCCATTATTTTAACAGGAGACCGTCCAACAGGAAAATTGCATATTGGACATTATGTTGGAAGTCTCAAAAATCGAGTATTATTACAGGAAGAGGATAAGTATGATATGTTTGTGTTTTTGGCTGACCAACAAGCCTTGACAGATCATGCGAAAGATCCTCAAACCATTGTAGAGTCTATCGGAAATGTGGCTTTGGATTACCTTGCAGTTGGATTGGATCCAAGTAAGTCAACTATTTTTATTCAAAGCCAGATTCCAGAGTTGGCTGAGTTGTCTATGTATTATATGAATCTGGTTTCATTAGCACGTCTGGAGCGTAATCCAACTGTCAAGACAGAAATTGCTCAGAAAGGATTTGGAGAAAGCATTCCGACAGGATTCTTAGTCTATCCAATAGCTCAAGCAGCTGACATTACAGCTTTCAAGGCTAACTATGTTCCTGTTGGGACAGACCAAAAACCAATGATTGAGCAAACTCGCGAGATTGTTCGTTCTTTTAATAATGCATATAACTGTGATGTCTTGGTAGAGCCGGAAGGTATTTATCCAGAAAATGAGAGAGCAGGGCGTTTGCCTGGTTTAGATGGAAATGCTAAAATGTCTAAATCACTCAATAATGGTATTTATTTAGCTGATGATGCGGATACTTTGCGTAAAAAAGTAATGAGTATGTATACAGATCCAGATCATATTCGAGTGGAAGATCCAGGTAAAATTGAAGGCAATATGGTTTTCCATTATCTAGATGTCTTTGGTCGTTCAGAAGATGCTCAAGAAATTGCTGACATGAAAGAACATTATCAACGAGGTGGTCTTGGTGATGTGAAGACTAAGCGATATCTACTTGAAATATTAGAACGTGAACTGGGTCCTATTCGTGAGCGCCGTATTGAATTTGCTAAGGATATGGGAGAAGTTTATAATATGCTTCAAAAAGGTAGTGAAAGAGCGCGTGAAGTTGCAGGTCAAACCCTATCTGAGGTAAAAGGAGCAATGGGACTTCATTATTTTAACTAGGTTTATTTTACAAGAAACTATCATTTCTATTTCGAAGAAAAGATAGTTTTTTATTTACCCCTGTAATATTTGACAAATTTTTATAGAATGGTATGATAGATACAATATAAAAAGAGTCAAGCTCAAAAAGAAAGAAAAGAGGAAACTTCGAATGTCTAATTGGGACACTAAATTTTTGAAAAAAGGTTTTACCTTTGATGATGTATTGCTTATTCCAGCTGAAAGTCATGTGTTGCCTAACGATGCAGATTTAACAACTAAATTGGCAGATAATTTGACTTTAAATATCCCAATTATTACCGCTGCCATGGACACAGTTACAGAGAGTCAAATGGCCATTGCTATTGCTCGTGCAGGCGGTCTCGGAGTTATCCATAAAAACATGTCAATTGCTCAACAAGCAGACGAGGTTCGTAAGGTAAAACGTTCTGAAAATGGAGTTATTATTGATCCCTTCTTCTTGACGCCTGAACATACAATTGCTGAAGCAGATGAGCTTATGGGTCGTTACCGCATCAGTGGTGTTCCAGTTGTTGAAACACTTGAAAATCGTAAATTGGTTGGTATTTTGACAAACCGAGATCTTCGTTTTATTTCAGACTATAACCAACCAATCTCAAATCATATGACCAGTGAAAATCTTGTTACTGCTCCTGTGGGTACAGATCTTGCAACAG
>CAUPZW010000022.1:0-35486 GCA_963515655.1 Streptococcus mitis | reverse complement strand
TGATGATGGATATGAGTCAGGAGTCGGGGAAACGTCCGATTATTGGTCTTTATCTGTCTTTCCTTACAGTGGTTGCTGTGCATGGAATCTTTGACTTGGCCCTCTTCTGGATTCAGTCAGGTTTCATTTTCTTGCTAGTTATGTGTAGTGTTCCATTGGAGCATCGAACGTTGGTATCGGACATGACGGATTAAGTTTATAAGATTGAAATCTTCTACTTTGGGTAGGAGATTTTTTTACTGGGGAAAATTATTTCTAAATCGAAATAGTTGACAGATAGAATGACGAGTGTTACAATGGCTTTATTCGTTTCGATATAGAAATAAATTGGAGGTGTTATGAAAGATAGTCATTTGGTAGCCCATCATATTCGTTTGTTGAATGGGCGGATTTTTCAAAAGTTACTGAGCCAAGATCCTGAAGCTCTTTATCGTAGTGAACAGGGAAAGATTTTAGCGGTTTTATGGAATAGTGAAACTGGCTGCGCAACTGCGACAGATATCGCGCTTGCGACTGGGCTTGCGAATAATACGCTGACGACCATGATAAAAAAGCTAGAGGAACAAAAGCTTGTAATTGTTAGTCCGTGTGGAAAAGACAGGCGTAAGAAGTATTTAGATTTAACGGAGTTGGGCAAGTCCCAGAAAGAAGTGGGACATCGTGTCAGTCAGAAATTGGATACGATCTTTTACAAGGGATTTTCAGAGGAAGAAATTCGTCAGTTTGAAGCCTTTCAAGAAAGAATTTTGGCTAATCTGAAAGAGGAGGAAAATGAGGATTAGAATAGAGCAAATTAACTGTTTATAGGTAAAGGCCACTTTTGACTTTGTTCTCCAGCTATTAGGACAAGGGAACTATGTGGTTAGCTATGGTCAGACTCAGATTGATGGAGTTGCTTATGCCCAGTACGATATCTTCCGTCTAGAAAACGGGAAAATTGTGGAACATTGGGATAATAAGGAAGTCATGCCTAAGGTAGAAGACTTGACCAATCGAGGAAAGTTTTAAATTGAGGACAAAGAATGATTGAATACAAAAATGTAGCCTTGCGCTACACAGAAAAAGATGTTTTGAGAGATGTCAATTTACGGATTGAGAATGGGGAGTTTATGGTTTTAGTAGGGCCATCTGGATCCGGTAAGACAACCATGATTAAGATGGTCAACCGCCTCTTGGAACCAACTGATGGAAATATTTATATGGATGGCAAGCGCATCAAAGACTATGATGAGCGTGAACTTCGTCTTTCTACGGGTTATGTTTTACAGGCCATTGCCCTGTTTCCTAATCTAACAGTTGCAGAAAATATTGCCCTGATTCCTGAAATGAAGAGCTGGACTAAGGAAGAAATTGCTCATAGAACAGAAGAGCTTTTGGCCAAGGTTGGCTTGCCAGTAGCTGAGTATGGGCGTCGTTTGCCTAGTGAATTATCTGGTGGAGAACAGCAACGGGTAGGTATTGTTCGTGCTATGATTGGTCAGCCTAAGATTCTCCTCATGGATGAGCCTTTTTCGGCTCTTGATGCTATTTCGAGAAAACAGTTGCAGGTTCTGACTAAAGAATTGCATAAAGAGTTTGGGATGACAACGATTTTTGTGACCCATGATACGGATGAAGCTTTGAAATTGGCGGACCGTATTGCTGTCTTGCAGGACGGAGAGATTCGTCAGGTGGCGAATCCTGAGACGATTTTAAAAGCGCCTGCAACAGACTTTGTAGCAGACTTGTTTGGAGGTAGTGTTCATGACTAATTTAATTGCAACTTTTCAGGATCGTTTTAGTGATTGGTTGACAGCTCTCTCTCAACATTTGCAGTTGTCGCTTTTGACTTTGTTGCTAGCTATCTTTATCGCGATTCCCTTGGCTGTCTATCTTCGCTATCATGAGAAGTTGGGCGACTGGGTCTTGCAGATTGCAGGGATTTTCCAGACTATCCCGTCACTGGCCTTGTTAGGGCTCTTTATCCCCTTGATGGGAATTGGGACTTTGCCGGCTTTGACAGCTCTAGTGATTTATGCGATCTTTCCGATTTTACAAAATACCATCACTGGACTCAAGGGAATTGATCCGAGTCTGCAAGAGGCTGGGATTGCCTTTGGGATGACCAGATGGGAACGTCTCAAGAAGTTTGAAATTCCACTTGCCATGCCTGTTATGATGTCTGGAATTCGGACGGCGGCTGTCTTGATTATCGGTACGGCAACCTTGGCTGCCTTGATTGGGGCGGGGGGACTGGGTTCCTTTATCCTTTTGGGAATTGACCGTAATAATGCCAGTCTGATTTTGATTGGGGCCCTTTCTTCTGCAGTGCTTGCCATTGCCTTTAACTTCCTACTAAAAGTGATGGAAAAAGCAAAATTGCGGACGATTTTTTCTGGTTTTGCCTTGGTGACAATATTGCTTGGCTTGTCTTATAGTCCAGCCCTCTTGGCTCAAAATGAGAAAGAAAACTTGGTTATTGCTGGAAAATTGGGACCAGAACCAGAAATTTTGGCCAATATGTATAAGTTACTGATTGAAAAAAATACCAGCATGACTGCGACTGTTAAACCAAATTTTGGGAAAACAAGCTTTCTTTATGAAGCTTTGAAAAAAGGCGATATTGACATCTATCCTGAATTTACTGGTACGGTGACTGAAAGTTTGCTTCAGCCATCACCTAAAGTGAGTCATGAGCCAGAGCAGGTTTATCAGGTGGCGCGTGATGGTATTGCCAAACAGGATCATCTAGCCTATCTCAAACCAATGTCTTATCAAAATACCTACGCTGTAGCTGTTCCGAAAAAGATTGCTCAAGAATATGGCTTGAAGACCATTTCGGACTTGAAAAAAGTGGAAGGGCAACTGAAGGCAGGTTTTACACTTGAGTTTAATGACCGTGAAGATGGCAATAAGGGCTTGCAATCAATGTACGGTCTCAATCTCAATGTAGCGACTATGGAGCCAGCTCTTCGCTATCAGGCAATTCAGTCAGGCGATATTCAAATCACGGATGCCTATTCGACTGACGCGGAATTGGCGCGTTATGATTTACAGGTATTGGAAGATGACAAACAACTCTTCCCACCTTACCAAGGGGCTCCACTGATGAAAGAAGCTCTTCTCAAGAAACATCCAGAGTTGGAAACAGTTCTCAATAAATTGGCTGGTAAAATTACTGAAAGCCAGATGAGCCAGCTCAACTACCAAGTCGGTGTTGAAGGCAAGTCAGCAGAACAAGTAGCCAAGGAGTTTCTACAAGAACAAGGTTTGTTGAAGAAATAGTTTGAAAATGTCAAACTCAACTTTGTTAAACGACCATATAGAAAACTGCTCAGACAATGTTGTCTGGGCTTTTTTGATTGTTGAAAAGATAAAAACTCAGTAGCCTAGAAATAAGGCAACTGAGCTCTACTCTGTATTCAATTTTTAGGAATGAGAAGGTCTAGATAAAACTGGACAACTTCCTGGTATGTAAAGTCTTGTCCTTTTTTGAGCCACCAGGTCAATGTCTCGATAAAGTTGGACACGACCAAGTGTTGGAGGTAAGAAGTAGGCAGATTAGTGTGGGCTTCTTTTAACTCATCAGCCAACATGGGATAGACATGGTGTTCTAGCTCTTTATGGAGTTGACGGAGGAAGTAGTCATTTTTGGAAAATAGCAGACTGGTGATATGGTCTTGGTTTTTCTGAAAATGAAGAAAGAGGTGGGCGAGGTAGTCCTCAGTTGAAATGGGTTGCTCTCTTTCAAAGAGATGATGAAAGAGGTAGCGGCAAAGCTCGTCCAGAAGTAGTTCCTTGCTCTCATAGTGACAGTAAAAGGTGGAACGTCCAACATCTGCGAGTTCAATGATATCCTGAACTGTAGTGGATTCGTAGCCCTTATCGTTCAAAAGTTGTAGAAAAGCTTGAAAGATGGCTTTTTTTGTTTTGCTGATACGGCGGTCAATCTTAGTCATATAGACACTTGAGGCAAATTGTTCAGAACTGAATAAAGCTGACCTTTTGCTTCTATCCTTTCTTTGAGTTTTAGTGGATAATGATAATGAACAAGGTGTTCATAAATCTATTATAACAAAGGAATGAGAAAGATGAAGGCAAAATATACTGTTTGGATAGCTTTTTTCTTAAATTTAAGCTATGCTATTGTTGAGTTTATCGCAGGAGGAATATTTGGTTCGAGTGCAGTTCTCGCTGATTCTGTTCATGACTTGGGAGATGCTATAGCCATTGGCATATCAGCCCTTCTAGAAACAATCTCCAATCGTGAAGAAGATAGGCATTACACCTTGGGTTACAAGCGATTTAGTCTTTTAGGGGCCCTGGTGACTGCTGTGATTCTTATCACAGGATCCATCCTAGTGATTTTGGAAAATATAGCGAAAATCTTTCATCCACAATCGGTCAATGATGAGGGGATTTTCTGGTTAGGAATTATTGCGATTACTATCAATGTGCTAGCGAGTCTCGTCATTCGCAAAGGACAAACCAAGAACGAATCCATTCTCAGCCTGCACTTTCTGGAAGATACCTTGGGTTGGGTTGCTGTCATCCTGATGGCCATTGTTCTTCGATTTACCGATTGGTATATCTTGGATCCGCTCTTGTCTATTGCTATTTCCTTCTTTATTCTGTCAAAAGCCCTTCCACGTTTTTGGAGCACGCTCAAGATATTCCTCGATGCAGTGCCAGAAGGAGTAGATATCCAGAAGATCAAGACGGATTTAGCAGAATTGGATCATGTCGCTAGTATCAATCAGCTTAATCTCTGGACTATGGATGGTTTGGAAAAAAATGCCATTGTCCATGTTTGTTTAAAAGAGATGGAGCATATGGAAACTTGTAAAGAATCTATTCGAATTTTCCTCAAAGATTGTGGCTTTCAAAATATTACCATTGAAGTTGATGTTGATCTAGAAAGTCACCAAGCACATAAGCGAAAGGTGTGAGTTGGAGCGGAATCATAGAGATTATTAGAGAAACAGCCTTGCTAGCGGTCGTTTTGTAATTCTAATCATTCTTTGTACTCTCTCTTAAAGTCAGTCTGGTTCCCAGCATGGTCAAGCTGGGGATTTTGCGACCGTGGAGTACTTCCTTATTAAGAATATCCATGCCTGCTCTGCCCATTTCTTCGGTATAGACGGTGATGCTGGAGAGGGGAGGATAGACCTGCTTGGTTAGACTAGTGTCGTTAAAGGAAATGAGGCTGACACGGTCTGGCAGGCTGATTCCAGCTTCTTGGAGGGCACGGAGGGCACCGATGGCTAAACTATCGCTAGCTGCGAAAAATGCTGGCGGGAGTTGGTCTCCTAAGTTCTGAATGGCCTCCTTCATTAAGTCATAGCCAGACTGGGCGGTAAAGCTTCCTTGAAAGACCAGTTCATCATGATAGATCCCTTTTGTTTGGCTGTAGTTCTTAAAATTTTCCAGCCGCTTATCCTCAATGATTTCTTCTTGGTCGGTTGTTTCTTCAAGACCTGTTAGAATTCCGATACGGTCCATCCCTTGGCTGAGGAAATAATCGACAACCTGTTTCATGGCAGTGTAAAAGTCCGTGATAATGCAGGTATGTCCTAGCGAAAGAGTATCACTGTCTAGAAAGACAAGAGGCTTTTGGTATTCTTCAAAGGCAGAAATCTGAGTTCGGCTAAATTTTCCGATGCAGAGAATCCCAATTACTTCCTCGCTTAGTGTAAAAGGATGGTCATTAAAATAGCGCAAGATATCGTAGTCCAACTCTTGGGCTCTTTTTTCTATGCCTAGGCGAATCTGGTAGTAGTAGAGGTCGTCCAGCTCCCCTTGTTCGCTGACCCATTGGATAATGGCAATCTTTTGCTTGGGCTTGTGGGACTCGCCTGTCTTGAGGTGCTTAGTATAGCCCAACTCTTCAGCAACTGTTAAAATACGGTGTCTGGTTTCTTCTGTAACAGATAGGCTCTGGTCGCGATTGAGGACACGGGATACGGTCGCGATAGAGACAGAGGCTAGCTGTGCAATGTCTTTTAAGGTAGCCATAAATCCTCCTCCTTTTAGGTTAGTATATCATATTTTTCTGTCTTTTACTGATAGTTTAGTAAAATTTTAGTAAAAAGGATTGACCTTGGAAAATCCCTTGGATACAATAGAAGAAAACGATTACACGTTAAGGTGACTTAACGGACAGTAAAAGGAGAAATCATATGACACAACATCTTACTGCTGAAGCGCTTTGCAAAGACTTTCTTGCTGTTTTTGGTCAAGAAGCAGACCAAACTTTCTTTTCACCAGGTCGTATCAATTTGATTGGTGAACACACAGACTACAACGGTGGGCACGTTTTTCCTGCTGCTATTTCCTTGGGAACTTACGGTGCAGCTCGTAAGCGTGACGACCAAGTTTTACGTTTCTACTCAGCTAACTTTGAGGACAAGGGTATTATCGAAGTGCCTCTCGCTGACCTCAAGTTTGAAAAAGAGCACAACTGGACCAACTATCCAAAAGGTGTCCTTCATTTCTTACAAGAAGCTGGGCACGTGATTGACAAAGGGTTTGATTTTTATGTTTATGGGAATATCCCAAATGGTTCTGGCTTGTCTTCCTCAGCATCGTTGGAACTCTTGACAGGAGTCGTGGCAGAGCATCTCTTTGATTTAAAATTAGAGCGTCTCGATTTGGTTAAAATCGGAAAACAAACAGAAAACAACTTTATCGGAGTCAACTCTGGTATCATGGACCAGTTTGCTATCGGTATGGGAGCTGACCAACGTGCTATTTACCTAGATACTAATACTCTAGAATACGACTTGGTGCCACTTGATTTGAAAGACAATGTTGTTGTCATCATGAACACCAACAAACGTCGCGAATTGGCAGACTCTAAATACAATGAACGCCGTGCTGAGTGTGAAAAAGCAGTGGAAGAATTGCAAGCATCCTTAGATATTCAGACCTTGGGTGAATTGGATGAGTGGGCCTTTGACCAATATAGCTATCTGATTAAAGATGAAAATCGTTTGAAACGTGCTCGCCATGCTGTGCTTGAAAACCAACGTACCCTCAAAGCGCAAGCAGCCCTTCAAGCAGGAGATTTGGAAACATTTGGTCGTTTGATGAATGCATCTCACGTTTCCCTTGAACATGATTATGAAGTAACTGGCTTGGAATTGGATACTCTTGTTCACACAGCTTGGGCACAAGAAGGTGTTCTCGGTGCTCGTATGACAGGGGCAGGTTTTGGCGGCTGTGCCATTGCCTTGGTTCAAAAAGATACTGTTGAGGCCTTTAAGGAAGCTGTAGGCAAACACTACGAGGAAGTAGTTGGATACGCTCCAAGCTTCTATATCGCTGAAGTTGCAGGTGGCACTCGCGTCCTTGACTAGTCAAAAGGAGGTTCTATAGTGACCTTAGTAGATAAATTTGTAACACATGTCATTGCTGAAAGTTCATTTGAGGAAATGGATCGAACCTACCTGACTAATCGTGTTTTGGCACGAGTGGGAGACGGTGTTTTGGAAGTTGAGACGGATCTGGATAAATTGATTGACCTCAAGGACCAGTTGGTTGAGGAAGCCGTTCGATTAGAGACGATTGAGGATAGTCAGACTGCGCGTGAAATCCTCGGTGCTGAACTGATGGACTTAGTAACCCCTTGTCCAAGTCAGGTTAATCGTGACTTTTGGGCAACCTACGCCCAATCTCCTGAGCAAGCGATAGAGGATTTTTACCAACTCAGTCAGAAAAATGACTACATCAAACTCAAGGCCATTGCTAAGAATATTGCTTATCGTGTTCCATCTGACTACGGAGAACTGGAAATTACCATTAATCTCTCTAAGCCTGAAAAGGATCCCAAAGAGATTGCGGCAGCCAAGTTGGTGCAAGCTAGTAATTATCCTCAGTGTCAGCTTTGTCTAGAGAATGAGGGCTACCATGGTCGAGTTAACCACCCAGCTCGCAGCAACCACCGTATTATCCGATTTGAAATGGCTGGTCAGGAGTGGGGTTTCCAGTATTCGCCCTATGCTTATTTTAATGAGCACTGTATTTTCTTAGATGGCCAGCATCGTCCTATGGCCATTAGTCGTCAGAGCTTTGAACGTCTGCTTGCTATCGTAGAGCAGTTTCCAGGATATTTTGCGGGTTCAAATGCGGACCTACCAATTGTGGGGGGCTCTATTCTAACTCATGATCACTATCAGGGAGGCCGACACGTATTTCCTATGGAATTGGCTCCCTTGCAAAAGACCTTCCGATTTGTTGGTTTTGAGCAAGTCAAGGCTGGGATTGTCAAGTGGCCAATGTCAGTGTTGCGTTTGACTTCGGATTCTAAAGAAGATTTAATCAACTTAGCTGACAAGATTTTGCAGGAATGGCGCCAGTATTCAGACCCTGAAGTGCAGATTTTGGCTGAGATTGATGGGACACCGCATCATACCATCACACCGATTGCCCGTAAACGCAACGGTCAGTTTGAGTTGGACTTGGTCTTGCGGGACAATCAGACTTCTGCAGAACATCCTGATGGCATCTATCATCCCCACAAGGATGTCCAACATATCAAGAAGGAAAATATTGGCTTGATTGAGGTCATGGGCTTGGCAATCTTGCCACCACGTCTGAAAGCAGAAGTGGAGCAAGTCGCTAGCTATCTCGTGGGAGATGGTGATACAGTTGCCGCTTATCATCAGGAATGGGTAGACCGACTTAGAGCCCAATATCCAGACATAACAGATAAAGAAAAAGCCCTTGAAATCGTCAAGGACTCTGTTGGTGCTATCTTTGCGCGTGTACTTGAGGATGCAGGAGTCTACAAGCAGACGGAACAAGGGCAGACAGCCTTTATGCGCTTTGTGGAACAGGTCGGAATTTTACCAGACTAGGAGCTTTCTCCTTGCATAGTCCTATAAAAAGTAGTATCATAGTGTCGTTTGAAATATCAGGAGGAAACGATGAAAGATTTTCATTTTGACGCTATATCTGCCTTTGAAAATTACGAAATTGAACAAATGAGAGATGGTCACGTTGTGGTGACGACCAAAGTAGTGGACTCGTCGCTCAACTACTATGGCAATGCCCATGGAGGCTATCTCTTTACCCTTTGCGACCAGATCAGCGGTTTGGTGGTCATCTCGCTGGGGCTAGATGGAGTGACACTCCAGTCCTCTATCAACTACCTTAAGGCAGTAAAACTTGATGATGTATTGACAATAAAAGGAGAATGTGTCCATCAAGGTCGCACAACTTGTGTCGTGGATGTCGATATCACTAATCAAGATGGCAGAAATGTCTGTAAAGCAACCTTTACCATGTTTGTCACAGGCCAGAGGTCAGAAGAAAGACAGGTAAGGATATAGATAAACAAAAAAGAGGCTCGCACCTCTTTTTTTATTTCTTCTTATGATTTAATACTGCATTGAGGACAATAGCAAGTAGGCTAGCTACGACGATTCCGTTTGAGAAGAACATTTGGAAGGCTGTCGGCATACTAACGAAGAGATTACTGTTGTTGAGTCCGACACCTGCAGCGATGGAGACTGCTGCAATAAGGAAGTTGTGTTCATTGTTAGCAAAGTCAACACGGGCGAGGATTTGCATCCCTTGAATCGATACAAAACCAAACATTACCAGCATGGCACCACCGAGGACAGGGCTTGGAATGATTTGGGCAAGGGCGCCAAACTTAGGAAGGAGTCCAAGGAGAACCAGGAAACCAGCTGCGTAGTAGATTGGCAGGCGAGTCTTGATACCTGACAATTTAACCAAACCAACGTTTTGTGAAAATCCTGTGTAAGGGAAGGTGTTAAAGATTCCTCCGAGAAGTACGGCCAAACCTTCTGCGCGGTAACCGTTGCGAAGGCGCGTGCTGTCGATTGGATCTTTTGTGATATCAGACAAGGCCAGATAAACACCAGTCGACTCAACCATAGACACCGTTGCGATAATACACATCATGACAATCGATGAGATTTCAAAGGTTGGCATCCCAAAGTAGAGGGGAGTTGGGACATGGACAAGCGGTGCTGCCGCAACAGGGGAGAAGTCCACCAAGCCCATGCTAGCAGCAATGGCAGTTCCAACAACCAGACCAATCAAAATAGAGATAGACTTGATAAATCCTTTAGTAAAGATGTTAATCAAGAGGATAATCAAAACAGTGATAGCTGCAAGCAAGAGACTTTGACCAGTTGGCTCTGGAACGTTATTTCCCATATTTCCAATAGCAACAGGAATCAAGGTTAAACCAATCGTGGTAATAACAGATCCTGTTACGATAGATGGGAAGAGATTGGCTACTTTTGAGAAGATTCCTGAAACAAGAACAACGTAAATCCCTGATGCGATAAGGGCACCAAACATAGCATCACTACCATGGCTTTGACCAATCATAATCAAGGGAGCGACTGATTGGAAAGCAACTCCGAGAACGACTGGTAGCCCAATTCCAAAGTATTTGTTGAGTTGGAGTTGGAGGAAGGTTGCCACCCCACACATGAAGATATCTGTGGAAATCAGGTAGGTTAACTGCTCGGCCGAATAGCCAAGGGCTGTCGCAATCATGATAGGAACCAGGATGGATCCTGAGTACATGGCTAGTAAGTGCTGCAAGCCAAGAACGGCTGCTTGCGAGTGTTTTTCTTGAGTTTGCATTAGAGATCTGCCTCCTTAAATACGACTTGACCATTTTCAAAACGATCCAAACGAGCGAGTGATAGGACAGGATAGCCTGCTTTTTCAAGCAAATCACGGCCATCTTGGAAAGATTTTTCAATCACAATACCGATAGCTTCGACTGTTGCTCCAGCCTGTTCGATGATTTGAATCAAGCCTTTAGCAGCTTGGCCATTAGCAAGGAAGTCGTCGATAATCAAAACCTTGTCCTCTGGTGAGAGGAATTTTCCAGCGATAGAAACGGTGCTGGTTACCTGCTTGGTAAAGGAGTAAACTTCGGCAGTTAAGATTCCTTCGTTCATAGTGATGTTTTTAGCTTTTTTAGCGAAAATCATGGGAACGTTTAAGGCTTCAGCTGTAAAAACGGCTGGGGCAATACCTGACGCTTCAATGGTTACAACCTTGGTAATGCCAGCAGCAGCGAATTTTTCCGCAAAAACCTTACCAATTTCTCGCATCAAGCTAAAGTCAACTTGGTGGGTTAAAAAGGAATCCACCTTGAGGATGTTGTCACCCAAGATATGCCCATCCTTGAGGATGCGCTCTTCTAATAATTTCATAAGACCTCCTAAAGTCTAACAGCAAATCCATTTGCTTGTTTATAGTTTCTAGCAAGAAATAGAAAAAGGACTTACTTAATCTCTAAGTAAGTCCCCAAAATAGGCATGGCAAAAAGGACCATACCTTACTTCTGACTTACTTATTGTTAGGTGTTCCGGCACCTTGTAGAAACGTCGTGCCAATTCACGACATAAACAAGTAAAACGATATTCAATTTTAAATAGGTTTGTACCAATGTTTTTATTTTACACCAAAAAACTTTAAAAATCAAATATTTTGTTAGTGTTTTAGTTTAAAAAACGAACGAATATAATAAAAATAGGCAAAAATTAACTTATTGGCTAACATTTAGAAGGTTTTTCCATCATAAAAGGGCATATTATTAGGTTTTTAAACACCTGACAATATGCCTCTTTCTAACTTTAAAGACTTTTTCCAAATCTTTATTATTCTATTCGCTAAATCTTAAAAAATAGCCATCGGGATCCAAAACTGCAAATTCATGTGGATATATAAAGCTATCTCCTACTCGAAATTCTCTTTTTGTCAGGGGACGATGGATAGGATAGTCAGCTTCCAGCAGTTTTTGGTGGAGCTGAGGAACATCTGCAATGCCAAAGGAAATATTGACACCGCGCCCGAAAGGATAGGTCAGCTGAGCTAATTCTTCTGCGCTACCTTCTTCTAGCATAAGTTGGCAGTCTTCAAGCGAGAGGAAGAGAAATTTCTCCTCTGGACGCTCGTATTCGACAGAGAATCCTAGCAGGTCACAGTAGAAGTGGCGTGATTTTTCGATGTCAGATACTACAAATTCAGGAATGACAGCTTGATAGTCCATTAGCTTTCTCCTTAGAGCTCAATCTCCATGACAATGGGTGTGTGGTCTTGGCGCGCACCAGAGTCGATCATATCGGACTTAGTCACCTTGTCAGCGATGCGGTTACTTGTGAGCCAGTAGTCGATTCTCCAGCCTGTATTGTTGATTTTAGAAGTCTTGCTGCGTTGTGCCCACCAAGTGTAGCGTTCTGGAACATCGCCGTGAATGTGGCGGAAGGTATCCGTAAATCCAGTTGCTAAAAGGTTGGTAAATCCAGCACGCTCCTCGTCGGTAAATCCTGGTGAACGGCGGTTGCTGGCAGGATTTGCAAGGTCGATTTCATTGTGGGCTACGTTGTAGTCACCAGTCGCAAGGACTGGTTTTTCTTTGTCTAGTTGAGCCAAGTACTCCGCATATTTGACATCCCAGACTTGGCGTTCTTCCAAGCGTTTGAGGCCATCGCCAGCGTTTGGAGTGTAAACCTGTGTTACGAAAAATTCATCAAATTCTAGAGTGATGATACGGCCTTCCAAGTCCATGGTAGAAGGGGCACCAATTTCTGGGAAAGTGACAGTGGGTGTGAGTTCTTTCTTATAGAGGAACATGGTTCCAGCATAGCCTTTACGGGCAGGCTCTTGAGAAGAGCGCCACGTGTTTTCGTAGCCTGGGAAGAGTTCTTCTAAAATTTCCAAGTGTTTCTTTGTAGGACCCTTGGCAGAAAGCTTGGTTTCTTGGATAGCAATGATATCAGCATTTTCAGCGACCAAGGTTTGTAGGACTTCTTGGGACAATTTGGCACGAGCTGAGTCACTAGTTAGGGCTGCGTTAAGGGAATCAATATTCCATGAGATAAGTTTCATAAAGTTACCTTTTTCATTCAGATTATAGATTTTATTATACCAAAAAAAGGTCTATTTCCCCAACGTATGGTTTGAAAAATCACTCTTTAGACTTTATCCTGAGAAAATAAAAATTCCCTAAACTATTTAGAAAAAAATCTAAATAGTTCTTGTATTTAGAATGGAAAGGTGTATAATGTTATTTAGAAAAACATCTAAATAGAAAGTGAAGTGTACAAATATGTCAAATAAGAGAACAATCCTTCTTTTTGTGGTCTTGGCTTATGCCCTTGCTTGGATAATATGGTTGGCACTATGGCTAAGTGGTGTTGGTCTAAATTCTCCATGGAGTCAGCTTGCTAGTATTGTAGCCATGTGGATGCCTGCACTTGCAGTCTTTCTCTTAGGGAAAATCACGAATCAACCTGGTGGAATCAAATCTAAATTAGTTGTGAATCTCAAGAGCAACTGGCGCTTTTACTTACTAGCTATCTGGTTACCAGCAGTCATCAGTTTTTTAGGAGCAGGACTTTATTTTCTTGTATTCCCTAGCAATTTCAGCCTTGGTTTTGAATCTATTCAAGCCATCTTACAAGAAAAAGGTGTCTCTCAATCAACCATTCCCTTATCTTTCTTGGCCTTGATTCAAATCTTAGCTAGTTTGACCTACGCTCCTTTTCTTAATAGTTTCTTTGCATTGGGGGAGGAAATTGGTTGGCGTGGCTATCTTTACCCAGCTCTAAGAGGACGCTTTTCAATAGTCCAGACTCATGTCTTGCTTGCTCTCATTTGGAGTCTATGGCATTTACCAATCAATTTACAAGGCTATAATTATGGAATATCTTATTTTGCTTATCCTGTTTTGGGAGTTGTCGCCATGTTTCTATTTTGTTTTAGCCTAGGAATATTGTTAAGCTGGTTGTTGGAAAAGACAGGCTCTATCTGGGCTTCAGCCCTATTTCATGGGGCAATCAATGCAACTGCAGGTCTTGGGTTACTATTTCAATTACCAGGAGAAAAAGTTTCAATCCTCTTGATTTTAGGCCCATCACCGACCGGAATGCTATCAGTTCTACCTTGCTTATTCCTAGCCCTACTAATATTACAAAGGGAAAGGAGTCATTATGAGTTTTGCAAATAGTTTTAAAGCCTTATCTCATCCAGTTAGGAGAGAGATTTTAAATTTACTCAAAGCAGGTAGATTATCTGCTGGAGAAATTGCCAGTCAATTCGAGTTGACAGGTGCAACTATTTCACACCATCTCACGATTTTGAAAGCAGCGGATTTGATTCATGAAATGAAAGAAAAAAACTTTATTTATTATGAGTTAAATACATCGGTTTTAGAGGATATAATGGTTTGGTTAGCAGATCTGAAAGGAGATCATTTTGATGAAGATAAAAATCAATAAGAAATTGGTATTATTTACGAGCATTCTCATCCTACTACCTTCCCTTGTAGGTTGTGTTTTCTGGAATCAATTACCAGAGGAGATACCCACTCATTTTAATCTACTGGGTCAAGCAGATGGCTACAATCATAAAATGTTTGCTATCTTTGGATTACCTACTCTCATGCTTTTGATGCATTGGTTGCTTCTATTTTTAATGATTAAGGATCCTAAATCTAGCAATATCAGTTCAAAAATACAAGTTTTGATTTACTGGATTATTCCTTTTGTATCTTGTCTATTAATGATTTCTATCTTCGGAGAATCTTTGGGTTATTCCATGATGAGTGGGCTACTAGCTCAGATTTTTATGGGAGTCGTTATGATCGTAATTGGAAATTATCTACCAAAAACACACCGAAATTATATAATCGGTATTCGACTTCCGTGGACCTTGGAGAGTGATAAAAACTGGAGAAAAACACATCGATTAGCTGGAAAAATTTGGGTGTTAGGAGGATTGTTATTGTTTCTAAATTCCTTTGTTCAAATATATGTTTACTGGGTGTTTTTCTTGACACTTCTACTTGTGGTGTTGATGCCTGGTGTTTATTCATATCAATTATCAAAATCAGAATCTTGAAATAGCTACTGGAGTCATTAGTTTGAGAAGTTGGTCTGATAAGTCTATTTACCCAACGTATGGCTTGAAAAATCACTCTCTTTCGTTTATAATTAAGAATGATTTTATGAAAGGGAGTGAAAATAAATGAAATTTTACTCATATGACTATGTACTTAGCCAAATCAGTCAGCAAAATGGAATGATGATTGGCTTTGGGATTGTGCTCCTAGCTATCACAGGATTTTTTGCTTTTAAAGCCTATCGAGATAAAAAGGGGACTAAGTTTCGGGAATTGGTCATGATTTTGGCCTTGACCTTGGTGGCCATGCTTTTGGTGACAATCTCAAAATACCAGACCAATCAAGCCTCTAACAACCAATTTCAAACTTCACTTCATTTCATAGAGGTTGTTTCCAAAGACTTGGGAGTGGATAAATCAGAAGTTTATGTCAATACTTCTGCAGCCACTGATGGAGCGCTTGTCAAGGTAGGTCCAAATTTCTACCGCGCCATGAACGGGAGCCAACCAGACAAGTATCTTTTAGAGAAATTAGAATTGCATCAAACAGACGCTATTGAATTGGTGGAGGTAAACAAATGACACTCAATTATATGGAAATTTTAATCAAACTGGCCTTGGGTCTTTTCTCGCTTGTTTTTGTTATCAATGTGACAGGAAAGGGAAATCTGGCGCCTAACTCTGCGACAGACCAAATTCAGAACTATGTTCTCGGTGGTATTATCGGTGGGGTGATTTACAATAGTTCTATTAGCATTCTCCAGTACGCAGTGATTTTGATGATGTGGACGATTTTGGTCTTGACCCTCAAGTGGCTTAGTAACAATGTTCATTTTGTCAAACGCTTGATTGATGGTAAGCCAACTCTCCTCATCAAAAATGGTCAGATTGACCCAGAAGCCTGTCGTTCAGTTGGTTTGTCTGCAGCGGAAGTAGCCCTCAAGCTTCGTAGCCAAGGGATTTTCCAGATGAAGCAGGTCAAACGCGCTGTGCAGGAGCAAAATGGCCAACTCATCGTGGTCCAAATGGGAGATGAAAATCCTAAGTATCCAGTTGTGACTGACGGTGTGATACAAGTCGATGTTTTGGAGTCGATTGGTCGTAACGAAGAGTGGTTGCTTGATAACCTCAGCAAGCAAGGGCATGACAATGTAGCCAATATCTTTATCGCTGAGTATGACAAGGGTGCGGTCACAGTCGTAACCTATGAATAAGAAAAACCTGGGGTCTTGGCCTCAGGTTTCTATTTGCAATCAGAAAGGGATTTTATGTCCATTATTCAAAAACTTTGGTGGTTTTTCAAGTTAGAAAAACGTCGTTATCTAGTCGGGATTGTGGCCTTGGTCTTGGTTTCCGTCCTCAATCTCATTCCCCCTATGGTTATGGGGCGGGTCATTGATACCATCACATCGAAGCAATTAACCCAGCAGGACCTTCTTCTTGACCTATTTTACTTGCTGCTTGCAGCCTTTGGGATGTACTATCTGCGCTATGTTTGGCGTATGTATATCCTTGGAACTTCCTACTGTTTGGGGCAGATTATGCGGTCTCGTTTGTTTGAGCATTTCACAAAAATGTCTCCAGCCTTTTATCAAACCTATCGGACGGGGGACCTGATGGCACACGCAACCAATGATATCAATGCCTTGACTCGTCTAGCAGGTGGTGGGGTCATGTCTGCGGTGGATGCCTCTATTACAGCTCTGGTGACTTTGCTGACCATGCTCTTTAGCATTTCATGGCAGATGACCTTGGTTGCCATTCTTCCTCTGCCTTTCATGGCTTATGCGACCAGTCGTCTAGGGAGAAAGACCCACAAGGCTTTTGGCGAATCGCAAGCCGCCTTTTCCGAACTCAATAACAAGGTACAAGAGTCCGTATCAGGCATCAAAGTGACCAAGTCTTTTGGTTACCAGGCGGACGAGTTGAAGTCCTTTCAGGCAGTCAATGAATTGACCTTCCAAAAGAACCTCCAAACCATGAAATACGATAGTCTCTTTGACCCCATGGTTCTCTTGTTTGTTGGTTCCTCCTATGTTTTAACGCTTTTGGTCGGCTCCTTGATGGTTCAGAAAGGGCAAATCACGGTTGGGAATCTAGTTACCTTTATCAGCTACTTGGATATGCTGGTTTGGCCTCTCATGGCCATCGGCTTCCTCTTTAATATTACCCAGCGAGGGAAGGTTTCTTACCAGCGGATTGAGGAACTGTTGTCTCAGGAATCACCTGTACAAGACCCTGAGTTTCCTATAGACAGTATTGAAAATGGGCGCTTGCAGTATGCCATTGATAGCTTTGCCTTTGAAAATGAGGAAACACTGACAAATGTTTGCTTTAGTTTGGAAAAAGGGCAAACTCTGGGCTTGGTTGGTCAGACAGGCTCTGGAAAAACTTCCTTGATCAAGCTTCTCTTGCGTGAATACGATGTGGATAAGGGTGCTATTTACCTAAACGGTCATAATATTCGTGACTATCGTCTGACAGACCTTCGAAGTCTCATGGGCTACGTTCCTCAGGATCAATTCCTCTTTGCGACCTCTATCTTAGACAATATTCGCTTTGGAAATCCTGATTTGCCTCTTTCAGCAGTCGAGGAAGTGACCAAGTTAGCCCAAGTTTATCAAGATATTGTAGCCATGCCCCAAGGATTTAATACGTTGATTGGTGAAAAGGGAGTCAGTCTCTCAGGTGGTCAAAAGCAACGTCTGGCCATGAGTCGGGCCATGATTTTAGACCCTGATATCTTGATTTTAGATGATTCTTTGTCGGCTGTAGATGCTAAGACAGAGTATGCCATAATTGACAACCTCAAGGAGACGCGAAAGGACAAGACAACCATTATCACTGCCCATCGCCTCAGTGCGGTTGTTCATGCAGATCTGATCTTGGTTCTACAAAATGGTCAAATTATCGAACGGGGTACGCATGAAGATCTGCTAGCCATGGATGGCTGGTATGCCCAAACCTACCAGTCTCAGCAGTTGGAAATGAAAGGAGAAGAAGATGCAGAATAAGAAAGAACAATGGGCTGTATTGAAGCGCTTGATGTCCTATCTTAAGCCCTATGGACTCCTGACCTTTTTAGCACTTAGTTTTCTCCTAGCGACTACGGTCATTAAAAGCGTTATTCCCCTTGTGGCTTCCCACTTCATTGACCAGTATCTGAGCAATCTCAACCAACTTGCTGTGACAATTTTACTAGTCTACTATGGCCTTTATATCCTACAAACTATGGTACAGTATGTCGGCAATCTTCTCTTTGCGCGGGTGTCTTACAGTATTGTCAGAGATATTCGTCGCGATGCCTTTGCCAATATGGAGAAACTAGGCATGTCTTATTTTGACAAGACGCCAGCAGGCTCCATCGTCTCTCGTTTGACAAATGATACCGAAACCATCAGCGATATGTTTTCGGGAATTCTGTCCAGCTTTATTTCAGCAGTTTTTATCTTTCTGACAACTCTTTATACCATGTTGGTGCTGGATTTTCGTTTGACAGCTTTAGTTCTGCTCTTTCTTCCTTTGATTTTCCTTTTGGTCAATCTCTATCGGAAAAAGTCAGTGAAAGTCATTGAAAAAACCAGAAGTCTCTTATCAGATATCAATAGTAAGCTGGCAGAGAATATCGAAGGAATCAGGATTATCCAGGCCTTTAATCAAGAGAAGCGCCTGCAGTCAGAATTCGATGAGATTAACCAAGAACACTTGGTTTATGCCAACCGTTCTGTAGCCTTGGATGCCCTTTTTTTGAGACCTGCCATGAGTTTGCTGAAACTCCTAGGATACGCTGTCTTGATGGCCTATTTTGGCTACCGTGGTCTTTCTATCGGGATAACGGCCGGAACCATGTATGCCTTTATCCAGTACATCAATCGCCTCTTTGATCCCTTGATTGAGGTGACGCAAAACTTTTCAACCCTTCAAACGTCCATGGTGTCTGCAGGCCGTGTCTTTTCCTTGATTGACGAGACGACCTATGAGCCTCATCAAGAAAATGGTCAGGCCGAGGTAAAAGAGGGGAATATCCGTTTTGAACATGTCTGTTTCTCGTATGACGGTAAACATCAGATTCTGGATGATATTTCCTTTTCGGTTAACAAGGGTGAGACCATTGCTTTTGTAGGTCATACGGGTTCAGGGAAATCGTCTATTATCAATGTCCTCATGCGTTTTTATGAATTCCAGTTAGGGCGAGTTCTCTTAGATGGTGTAGATATCAGGGACTACAGTCAGGAAGAGCTGAGAAAAAACATCGGTTTGGTCTTGCAGGAACCCTTCCTCTATCATGGAACTATCAAGTCCAATATCGCCATGTACCAAGATATCAGTGATGAGCAGGTTCAGGCTGCGGCTGCCTTTGTGGATGCAGATTCCTTTATTCAGGACCTTCCGCAGGGTTATGACGCCCCTGTTTCTGAGCGTGGTTCGAGCTTTTCTACTGGCCAGCGTCAGCTTCTTGCCTTTGCCAGAACTGTTGCTAGTCAGCCTAAAATCCTGATTTTGGATGAAGCGACTGCCAATATTGACTCTGAAACAGAAAGCTTGGTTCAAGATTCTCTGGCTAAGATGAGACAAGGGCGGACAACTATTGCCATTGCCCACCGCCTTTCGACCATCCAAGATGCTAACTGTATCTATGTTTTGGATAAGGGACGCATTATCGAGAGCGGAACCCATGAGGAACTCTTGGCCTTGGGAGGAACCTATCACAAGATGTATAGCTTGCAGGCAGGGGCCATGGCCTAATACTCTTTGATTTTCATTGAGTATAAGAAGGAAATCCGTCAAATTACAGATTTCTTTCACCGCCTTTTCCATTTTGTGGTATAATGAAAAATGTTGACAAATAGTATAATAAAAACAAAGGAGAAACAGCATGCTGAAATGGGAAGACTTGCCCGTGGAAATGCAATCAAGCGAGGTTGAGTCTTACTACCAGCTTGTCTCTAAAAGGAAGGGTTCGCTGATTTTCAAGCGTTGCTTGGACTGGGTTCTGGCCTTGGTCTTACTAATTTTGACTTCCCCAGTCTTTCTCATCTTGAGCATTTGGATCAAGTTGGATAGCAAGGGGCCTGTTATTTACAAGCAAGAGCGCGTGACCCAGTACAACCGTCCTTTCAAGATTTGGAAGTTCCGTACCATGGTGACGGATGCGGATAAAAAAGGCAGTCTGGTGACTTCAGCTAACGATAGCCGTATTACCAAAGTAGGAAATTTCATTCGTCGTGTGCGCTTGGATGAACTGCCTCAGCTGGTCAATGTCCTTAAAGGCGAGATGTCTTTTGTTGGGACGCGTCCTGAAGTGCCACGTTACACAGAGCAGTATAGCCCTGAAATGATGGCGACCTTGCTTTTACCAGCAGGGATTACCTCTCCAGCCAGCATCAACTACAAGGATGAGGACACCATCATTAGTCAAATGACGGAGAAAGGCTTGTCAGTTGACCAAGCCTATGTAGAGCATGTTCTTCCTGAAAAGATGCGCTATAACCTCGCCTATCTCCGAGAGTTTAGTTTCCTTGGAGACATCAAAATCATGTTTCAAACCGTGTTTGAAGTGCTAAAATAAAGTAGTCATGAGAAAATGAGTACAGATAAAAGGAGCAAATCAATGCCAAATTACAATATTCCATTTTCACCACCCGATATTACAGAAGCAGAAATTGCTGAAGTAGCGGATACCCTGCGTTCTGGTTGGATCACAACAGGTCCTAAGACAAAAGAACTGGAGCGTCGCTTGTCTCAATACACACAGACGCCTAAGACTGTCTGCCTTAACTCTGCGACTGCCGCTCTTGAGTTGATTTTGCGTGTCTTGGAAGTGGGACCTGGTGATGAAGTCATCGTTCCAGCTATGACCTATACAGCTTCATGTAGTGTTATTACGCATGTGGGAGCAACACCTGTCATGGTGGATATCCAAGCAGATACTTTTGAGATGGATTATGACTTGCTGGAGCAAGCCATTACTGAAAAGACTAAGGTCATTATTCCGGTTGAGCTTGCAGGGATTGTTTGCGACTATGACCGTTTGTTCCAAGTTGTGGAGAAAAAACGTGACCTCTTTACTGCTGCAAGCAAGTGGCAAAAAGCCTTTAACCGTATCGTGATTGTTTCTGATAGTGCCCACGCTTTGGGATCAACTTATAAAGGGCAACCTGCTGGTTCAATTGCTGACTTCACTTCCTTCTCATTCCACGCAGTTAAGAACTTTACAACTGCGGAGGGTGGAAGCGCAACTTGGAAGGTCAATCCAGCTATTGATGACGAAGACATGTACAAGGAATTCCAAATCCTTTCTCTTCATGGTCAAACTAAGGATGCTCTTGCCAAGATGCAACTGGGTTCATGGGAATACGATATCGTTACACCAGCCTACAAGTGCAATATGACTGATATCATGGCGTCACTTGGTTTGGTACAATTGGATCGTTACCCAAGTTTGCTTGGCCGTCGTAAGGACATCGTGGACCGTTATGATCGTGGTTTTGCAGGTTCTCGCATCCATCCTTTGGCACACAAGACTGAAACTGTCGAATCTTCACGCCACCTCTACATCACCCATGTAGAAGGAGCGAGCTTAGAAGAACGTAATCTTATTATCCAAGAATTAGCTAAAGCAGGAATTGCAAGTAACGTCCATTACAAACCACTTCCGCTCTTGACAGCCTATAAGAATCTTGGTTTTGATATGGCGAATTATCCTAAGGCCTATGCCTTCTTTGAAAATGAAATTACGCTTCCACTTCATACTAAATTAAGCGATGAAGAAGTGGACTATATCATTGAGACTTTCAAAACAGTTTCTGAAAAAGTACTAGCTTCATCAAAAAAATTGTAAAAAAGTCTTGACAAAGAAAAAACAAAGTATTAAAATAAGTTCAACAAATCAGAAAAGTAACTATTTTTGATCTTCAGGGAGCCTGTGGTGATTGTGAACAGGTGGTTGGAAGTAGTGAAAGTGGGCTGATTTTAAAAATGAATTTGAAACAATGAAAATTCGGTGCGCACACCTTACAGTGCAACTTGTTGTTAGACAAGGTAGAGATGTAAAGGGGATAGTCCCTTTATAATTGAGGTGGCACCGCGTTACCAACGCCCTCACACGGAAGTATGTTCTGTGTGTGGGCTTTTTTCTATCCGTCATTTTGTTTATCTTTTATCAGGGCGTTAAGTCGCTTTGATGAACTTGAATTCTATCTACAGCTCCTTGCCTACTACTAAAAGCAAACAAAAAGCCGGATTCATACAGAAGGAGGAAAATTTTTATGACAACTAAAGGATATTTTGGACAATTTGGTGGAAGTTTTGTACCAGAGCCGATTCAGGCTTTGCTGGATGAGTTGGAAGTGACATTTGACAAGTATAAGGATGATCCAGAGTTTTTGGCAGAATTTCGCCATTACTTGAAGGATTATTCAGGTCGTGAAACACCGCTTTATTTTGCGGAAAGTTTGACAGATCACTTAGGTGGCGCTAAGATTTATCTCAAGCGCGAAGATCTTAACCATCTGGGTTCTCACAAGCTTAATAATGTTTTAGGACAAATTCTTCTTGCTAAACGTATGGGCAAAAAACGAGTGATCGCAGAAACAGGAGCTGGTCAGCATGGTGTTGCGACAGCAGCGGCTGCGGCCAAGTTTGGTATGGCCTGTGATGTCTACATGGGGGCAGAGGATGTGGAACGTCAACGTCTCAATGTCTTCCGCATGGAGATGATGGGAGCAACTGTTCACGCAGTTGAAACTGGAACTCGTACCCTTAAGGATGCGGTTGATGCAGCCTTTGGAGCATGGATGAATGACCTTGAAGCCTTCTACGTTTTAGGATCTGCTGTGGGGCCTCACCCTTATCCTACGATTGTCCATGAGTTTCAAAAGGTCATCAGTGAAGAATCTCGTCGTCAAATCTTGGAAAAAGAAGGACGCTTGCCAGACTACGTTATTGCTTGTGTAGGTGGTGGTTCCAATGCCATCGGTGCTTTTTCTCAGTATGTGGCTGATGAAGAAGTCAAATTGGTTGGGGTTGAAGCTGCTGGGCATGGGCTTGATACAGACAAGCACGCAGCTACTATGACAAAAGGTAGTATCGGAATTGTCGACGGTATGAAGACCTATGCAGTCTTTAAGGAAGATGGAGAGCTGGCTCCAGTTTACTCTATCTCAGCTGGTTTGGACTATCCAGGTGTTGGCCCAGAGCACGCCTACTTCAAAGACTCAGGGCGCGTGGAATATGTCGCTGCGACGGATGAAGAAGCTGTTCAAGCCCTGCTCCTTCTCAGCAAGACTGAAGGGATTATCCCAGCGATTGAAAGTTCACACGCTATTGCAGAAGCAGTTAAACGTGCACCGAAACTAAGTAAAGACGAGATTATCATCATCAATGTCTCTGGTCGTGGAGACAAGGACGTAGCTGCGATTGCAGACTACCTAGAAGCTAAAAAATAATAGATGGAAAAATTACAGTCCTTTCTCTCACAGAGAGCTTGTGGTTGCTGGAAACAAGAAGAGAAAGCTGTAAGGTTGGGTCCATCTGACACGAGAGAAGAAAACATAATTCTCAAGGGAGTGCCCTTTATCGCACAGCCTGTTACAGGAGCTTTCTGAGACAGGAATGAGAGATAGGAGAAATCCTATAATTGAGGTGGCACCGCGAATTTCGTCCTCACGCAAGTTATTTTGCGTGGGGATTTTTCATACAGTCGCCACGAACTAGAATTAGAACTGAAAGGGAAATTACAATGGAACGAATCATTCATGGAGATGTCTTATCACCAATCTTGGCTTATATGCGCCTAAAGGGGCAACACAAGGTGATCTTAGAAAGTATTCCGAGAGACAAGGAAACAGCTCGTTTTTCTATCCTAGCCTATAATCCAGTTTTTGAGATTAAGTTTGAAAATGGAGTTCTTTATCAAAATGGTCAAGTGATTGATCGGGATCCCTTGGATTTCCTTTATCAAGTAACTCATAAGAGCCAACACCATTCAGACCTACCTTTTGGTGGGGGAGCCATTGGTTTTGTGGGTTACGATATGATTTCTCTTTATGAAGAAATTGGTCAAATTCCTGAGGATACAATTGGGACGCCAGACATGCATTTCTTTGTCTATGAGAGCTACATGGTCTTTGACCACAAGAAGGAAAAAATCCATGTTATTGAGGAGGCTCTTTATAGCGAGCGCAGTCAAGGAGACTTGGAAAAAGCCTTGAACCAAGTGCTTGAGGAATTACGCATTCCTGCAGCAAATGAATTTGAAGACTTGAATTTGTCACCACTTGACTTCAAACCCCATATCGCCCCTCAGAAGTTTGAGGGAATGGTAGAAACCGCTCGCGACTTGATTCGTAATGGTGATATGTTCCAATGCGTACTCAGCCAGCGCTTCTCAGCAGAAGTTACTGGAAATCCATTTGACTTCTACAGAAATCTCCGCGTGACTAATCCTTCTAATTACCTCTATTTCTATGATTTTGGGGATTATCAAATCATCGGTGCCAGTCCTGAAAGTTTGGTTTCAGTCAAAAATGGCATCGTGACAACCAATCCGATTGCAGGTACGCGACCAAGAGGAGCTACGGATGAAGAAGACAAGGCTTTGGCGACAGACCTGCTTTCGGATGAGAAGGAAACAGCAGAACATAGGATGTTGGTAGACTTGGGACGTAACGATATTGGCCGCATTTCTGAAACGGCCAGTGTCCAAGTAACCAAGTATATGGAAGTGGAGCTTTTCCGTTATGTCATGCATTTGACCAGTGTGGTCAAGGGGCGTTTGCTTCCAGAACTCACTGCTATAGATGCTTTGAAAGCAACACTTCCTGCTGGAACAGTTTCTGGAGCACCTAAGATTCGGGCCATGAGACGCATCTATGAACTGGAAACGGAAAAACGGGGCGTATACGCAGGAGCAATCGGCTACTTGTCTGCGACGGGTGATATGGATTTCGCCATTGCCATTCGAACCATGATTCTCAAAAATCAAACAGCTTATGTGCAGGCTGGGGCAGGGATTGTCTACGACTCCATCGCCCAAAACGAATACCAAGAAACCATTAACAAAGCTAAATCTATGACTAGAATTGGAGAACTAAGACCATGATTTTATTGATTGACAACTATGATTCTTTTACCTATAACTTGGCGCAATACATTGGGAATTTTGCAGAAGTGCAAGTCTTGAGAAATGATGATCCTAAGCTGTATGAAGAAGCTGAAAAAGCAGATGGTCTGGTCTTTTCTCCGGGTCCTGGTTGGCCTGTTGATGCTGGAAAGATGGAAGATATGATTCGTGACTTTGCAGGCAAGAAGCCAATTCTAGGGATTTGTTTAGGTCACCAAGCTATCGCAGAAGTCTTTGGTGGTAAGCTAGGCTTGGCTCCAAAGGTCATGCATGGGAAACAGAGCAATATCAGCTTTGAAGCACCATCTGTTTTGTATCAAGGAATCGAGGATGGCCGTGCGGTCATGCGTTACCACAGTATTTTGATTGAAGAAATGCCAGAAGAGTTTGAAGTGACAGCTCGTTCGACTGATGACCAAGCCATCATGGGGATTCAACATAAAAACCTTCCGATCTATGGCTTCCAGTACCATCCAGAGAGTATCGGAACGCCAGATGGCTTGTCTTCTATTCGGAATTTTATCGAGAAGGTTGTAAAGTGAGGAAACTAGGATGAAAGAGATTATTGAAAAACTAGCAAAATTTGAAAATTTATCAGGTGTGGAAATGACGGATGTCATTGAGCGTATCGTAACTGGGCGTGTAACTGAGGCGCAGATTGCTTCTCTCCTTTTGGCTCTTAAGATGAAGGGAGAAACACCTGAAGAGCGTACAGCCATTGCCCAAGTCATGAGAGGGCATGCCCAACATATTCCAACTGAAATCCATGATGCCATGGACAACTGTGGTACAGGTGGGGACAAGTCTTTCAGCTTTAACATCTCTACAACTGCAGCTTTTGTCTTGGCTGGTGGCGGTGTCCATATGGCCAAGCATGGAAACCGCTCGATTTCTTCTAAATCTGGTTCTGCAGATGTTCTCGAAGCCTTGGGTATCAATTTAGACCTCAAACCAGCTGAACTAGGTAAGGTATTTGATAAAACTGGAATCGTCTTTCTCTTTGCCAAAAATATGCACCCAGCTATGAAATACATCATGCCAGCTCGTTTGGAATTGGGTATTCCAACAATTATGAACTTGACTGGTCCACTGATTCACCCAATGGCCTTGGAAACACAGCTTCTTGGTATTAGTCGTCCAGAACTTCTAGAAAGTACAGCTCAGGTTTTGAAAAATATGGGTCGCAAACGTGCCATCGTGGTTGCTGGACCAGAAGGTCTTGATGAAGCTGGCTTGAACGGAACAACTAAGATTGCTCTTCTTGAAAATGGCGAAATCACCTTGTCAAGCTTTACTCCAGAGGATTTAGGGATGGAACGCTACGCTATCGAAGATATCCGTGGTGGCAATGCTCAGGAAAATGCAGAAATTTTGCTTAGAGTTCTGAAAAACGAACCAAGTCCATTCTTGGAAACGACAGTCTTGAATGCTGGTCTTGGTTTCTATGCTAATGGTAAGGTAGCTAGTATCAAGGAAGGAGTTGCCTTGGCCCGTCAAGTAATTGCTAGTGGCAAGGCTCTTGAAAAACTCAGACTGTTACAGGAGTACCAAAAATGAGTCAGGAATTTTTAGCACGAATTTTGGAGCAGAAGGCGCGTGAGGTTGAGCAGATGGAGCTGGAGCAAATCCAGCCCTTGCGCCAGACCTATCGCTTGGCAGAATTTTTGAAGAATCATCAGGACCGCTTGCAGGTAATCGCTGAGGTCAAGAAAGCTAGCCCTAGTTTGGGAAATATCAATCTCGATGTGGATATTGTGCAACAGGCCCAGACTTATGAAGCGAACAGAGCAGTGATGATTTCTGTTCTGACAGATGAAGTTTTCTTTAAAGGACATTTGGATTATCTACGGGAGATTTCCAGTCAGGTACAGATTCCAACGCTCAACAAGGACTTTATTATCGATGAAAAGCAAATCATTCGCGCTCGCAATGCAGGTGCGACAGTCATCTTGCTCATTGTCGCTGCCTTATCAGAAGAACGCCTCAAGGAACTGTATGATTACGCGACAGAGCTTGGCTTGGAAGTCTTGGTGGAGACCCACAATCTAGCTGAACTAGAAGCGGCTCACAGACTTGGTACTGAGATTATTGGGGTCAATAATCGCAACTTGACCACCTTTGAAGTTGACTTGCAGACCAGTGTAGATTTGGCTAAATATTTCAAAGATGATTGCTTGTACATTTCTGAATCTGCTATTTTCACAGGGCAGGATGCGGAACGAGTAGCACCATACTTTAATGGAATTTTGGTAGGGACAGCTCTTATGCAGGCAGAAGATGTGGCCCAGAGAATCAAGGAGTTGCAGATTGACAAAGGTTAAGATTTGTGGACTATCGACCAAAGAAGCGGTGGAAACAGCCGTATCAGCAGGAGCAGACTACATCGGTTTTGTCTTCGCACCTAGTAAAAGACAGGTGACTTTGGAAGAGGCTACTGAGCTGGCAAAGCTCATTCCTTCAGACGTAAAAAAGGTTGGAGTATTTGTTTCACCAAGTCGGGCAGAACTGCTAGAAGTCATTGACAAAGTTGGCTTGGACTTGGTACAGGTTCACGGTCAGGTGGCGGATGATTTGTTTGAGGATTTGCCTTGTACCAGCATTCAGGTTGTGCAGGTGGATGGAGAGGGACATGTACCCAATTCTCAGGCAGACTATCTACTCTTTGATGCCCCTGTGGCTGGGAGTGGCCAGACCTTTGACTGGGCTCAACTGGATACTATTGGACTAACTCAGCCTTTCTTTATCGCAGGTGGGCTTAATGAAGACAATGTAGTAAAAGCAATTCAACACTTTACTCCCTATGCAGTAGATGTATCGAGCGGAGTGGAGACAGATGGACAAAAAGATCATGAAAAGATTAGAAGATTTATAGAGAGGGTAAAGCATGGCATATCAGGAACCAAATAAAGATGGATTTTATGGAAAATTCGGCGGACGTTTTGTCCCAGAAACATTGATGACAGCAGTTTTAGAGTTGGAGAAGGCCTATCGTGAAAGTCAGGCAGACCCAAGTTTCCAAGAGGAATTAAACCAGCTCTTACGTCAGTACGTAGGACGTGAAACTCCCCTTTACTACGCAAAAAACTTGACCCAGCATATTGGCGGAGCCAAGATTTATCTTAAACGGGAAGACCTTAACCATACAGGGGCCCACAAGATTAACAATGCCTTGGGACAAGTTCTTCTGGCTAAACGCATGGGCAAAAAGAAAATTATCGCTGAAACAGGTGCTGGTCAGCACGGTGTGGCAACTGCAACTGCTGCAGCCCTCTTTAACATGGAATGTACTATCTACATGGGTGAGGAAGATGTCAAACGCCAAGCCCTCAATGTGTTCCGCATGGAGCTCTTAGGAGCCAAGGTTGAGGCAGTGACAGACGGTTCGCGCGTGCTCAAGGACGCGGTCAATGCAGCCCTTCGTTCATGGGTAGCTAATATCGATGATACCCACTATATCCTTGGTTCTGCCTTGGGGCCTCATCCTTTCCCAGAAATCGTTCGTGACTTCCAAAGTGTCATCGGTCGAGAGGCTAAACAACAGTACCGTGACTTGACAGGTCAAGATCTGCCAGATGCCCTAGTAGCCTGTGTTGGTGGTGGGTCTAATGCCATCGGGCTCTTCCATCCATTTGTAGAAGATGAGTCAGTAGCTATGTATGGGGCTGAAGCAGCAGGACTTGGTGTGGATACAGAGTACCACGCAGCTACCTTGACCAAGGGTCGTCCGGGTGTCCTTCACGGTTCCCTCATGGATGTTCTCCAAGATGCTCATGGTCAAATTCTTGAAGCCTTCTCTATCTCAGCAGGTTTGGACTATCCTGGTATCGGTCCAGAACATTCTCACTACCACGATATCAAACGTGCCAGCTATGTTCCTGTGACAGACGAAGAAGCCTTGGAAGGATTCCAACTCTTGTCTCGTGTGGAAGGGATTATCCCAGCATTGGAGTCTAGCCATGCTATCGCTTTTGCAGTGAAATTGGCCAAAGAACTTGGACCAGAAAAGTCTATGATTGTCTGTCTATCAGGTCGTGGGGACAAGGATGTGGTTCAAGTCAAGGACCGCTTGGAAGCAGACGCAGCAAAGAAGGGAGAAGCTCATGCCTAAGACATTAACAGAAAAATTGAATGCTATTAAAGAAGCTGGAAAAGGAATTTTTGTTCCCTATATCATGGCTGGAGACCATGAGAAAGGTTTGGATGGTCTCGGAGAAACAATACACTTTTTAGAAGAATTGGGAGTTTCAGCTATTGAAGTGGGCATTCCCTTTTCAGATCCTGTCGCAGATGGACCTGTTATCGAAGAAGCTGGCTTGCGCAGTTTAGCCCACGGAACCTCTACCCAGGCTTTGGTTGAAACCTTGAAAACCATTGAAACAGAGGTTCCGCTGGTCATTATGACCTACTTCAACCCCCTCTTTCAGTACGGTGTGAAGAATTTTGTCAAAGATTTGGCAGATACAGCGGTTAAGGGCTTGATTATTCCAGACCTTCCTCATGAGCATGCTAACTTTGTAGAGCCATTTTTGGTAGATACAGATATCGCCTTGGTTCCCCTAGTTAGTTTGACGACAGGGATTGAGCGCCAGAAAGAGTTGATTGAAGGAGCAGAAGGATTTGTCTATGCTGTTGCCATCAATGGGGTGACAGGGAAATCAGGCAATTACCGTGCAGATTTGGATAAGCACTTAGCACAATTGCATCAAGTGGCTGACATCCCAGTCTTGACAGGATTTGGGGTATCTAGTCAAGCTGATGTAGAACGCTTTAATGCGGTGTCAGATGGCGTTATCGTCGGCTCGAAAATTGTAAAAGCTCTCCACGAGGGAGAGCCGATTCAGGACTTTATCAAACAAGCAGTAGCTTACCAAAAATAATCACACAAGCAGCAAGTAAGAGGAAAGGAACAAAAGGAAGTCTTTCCTTTTTCTTTTGCAGGAGAAAGGCTAGAATTCCTGTTGCAGAAGCAAACTGAATCAAGATGAGTAATTCTGTTGCGCTAAAGACGAGAGCGCAAGAAGCTAAAAAGAGAAAATCTCCTGCGCCCATACGGATATCGATAAAATGAGCCAAAATTCCAAGGACAAGGAAGAAGACCATGACTAGATTCCAGCCTGAGCCGGCCATTAGGATTAGGTGGAAAGTCATCCAGACCAGTAAGGGATATTCCTGATGGCGAAAGTCGTAGATGCCCAAGGTCAAACCCGCAGTGATTAGGATGACTTGACTCAAGGAAAGTAATTCCCAAGAGTAAAGCAGAAAGATGAGTCCTAAGCCTAGTTCAAAGAGGGCATACCAGACAGGATAAGGAGCCTTGCAGTAGCGACAGCGAAAGTGATTGAAGACCTGCGAGAGAATCGGAATCAAATCTAAGGGGCGCAAGCGAGTCTGACAGGAATCGCAGTGACTAGCAGGTTGGATAATGGATTGCTCAGGAAAACGGTCAATAACCAAACCAAGAAAGGAAGCGAGAATGCTCCCGACAAGAAAAAAATAAAAATCAATCATACTTATCTATTCGTAAAAAATGGGAGAAGTAGTATAATGTAGAAACATAGATAAGATGGGGAGGAAAATATGACAATTCGTTTTGAAGAAAATGTGAGCACAGAAAACGCTCAGCTCGTATGCCAATGGTCCAACTCCCTTGGCAAATCCTTTCAAGAGCAATGGATGGGAACAATGATTCCTTTTCCCTTGACAATTCAAGTCTTGCAAGATTTGGAAGGAATCTTTTCAATATTTGATGGACAAGAGTTTGTGGGGCTTATCCAGAAAATCAGACTAGAAGACAGTAATCTTCATATCGGGAGATTTTTTATCAATCCCCAGAAACAGGGGCAAGGCTTAGGTAGCCAGGCTTTAAGGAAATTTGTTAGTTTGGCATTTGAAAATGAAGACATAGATACTATTTCTCTAAATGTCTACGAGGCAAATCAAACAGCTCACAATCTTTACCAAAAAGAAGGATTTGAAATCGTTCAAATGGTTGAAACACCTATACGAAAATACATCATGAAAAAGGGTAGATAGAAAGTAAAAATCCTTGAAATCAATCTTGACTGCGATGATGAACCTGAATCAGCCCCTCAAAAGGGACTGTATATAAATGAACGTTACCAGTGTTTAAAAACTAAAGAATATCAGGCACTTTTATCTTCCAAGGGTAGACAAATTTTCGTTAAACGTAAGATTGATATGAAATCTGTCTTTGGGCAGATAAAGGTTTGCTTGGTTATAAGAGATGTCATCTGATAGGTAAGCGTAAAGTGAGAATTGACATGGGATTCGTACTAACGGTCAACAACCTGCTGAAATATAATAAGAGAAAGAGGTGAAATTAAAAAGCTAGAGTTCCGCAATTGGAAATCTCTAGCTTTTTGTTTTCTGAGAATCATATTGACTCAGACTCTTTTGACTAATGTTACTAAAAAGATAAAGTAACTTTTAGCCTTATTTATCGTCGCCACTCAACATGTTTTTGATACCTTCTACAGCACCTTCTACAGCGTCTTTGGCATCTTCAGCAACTTCTTTTACTTTAGAAACAACTTTTTCAGCTGCTCCTTCTTTTTCTATTTTTTCATCACTGATGGCTTTCCCAACACCTTCTTTAATAGAACCTTTAGCTTGATTTAATTTTTCTTCTACTGACATGATAATTTCTCCTGTTATATTTATTTTATATTAGTTTACACGAGTTTTTTCGTGAGATACTACACCAGTTGCTGCACCTTTAACAGCTTCTACACCTTCGCTAACTTTTTCTTGAACAGTTGAGAAACCAGATCCAAGACCAGATTTAGCTTTTTCGAATTGTTCTGAAGCGAATTCTCCTGTTGATTCAGCAACGTCAGATACGCGATCTTGAAGGCTTACTGAGTCTGCTTCATGTTGTTCTTTAGTTTTGATGTCGACAACGTTTACGTTGATTTCAACAACTTCCAAGTCAGTCATTTTAGCAACTTCTGAAGATACGATTTCTCTGATTTCTGAATATAAAGCTGGAACATTTTTTTGGTACTCAGCAATAATGTTTAAGTCAACTGCAACTTGTGTTTTACCAACTTCTACGTTAACACCACTTGTTACGTCATCGCTGTTAACGATTTTTTCTTTAAGATTTGAGAAGAAACCACCGTCGATTCCCAAAAGACCTGAAACGTTTTCTAGTGACAGACCAATGATTTTTTGGATAACTTTATCTTCGTAAGTAAGTTCCCCTTTGATTTCGTGAGCTACAGCAGTAGCATCTTTCTTTTCTACGTTAGTGTTTGTGTTTTTTTCGTTTGACATATGAAACTCCTTTAATTAAATTAGTAATTTTTATTTTTTTTATTTATCTATATAGTTTTTTTCGATATATAATCCAGCTGCAACTCCCAGTGCTCCTAAAATCAATACAAATATTGTTTTGAAGAAGCCAAAGGAGACAATCAAACAAGCGAGAAATACGCCTATAAGACCTGCGATTATTGGATATCGATATTGTTTAAGCCATTCCATTTTTTACTTCCTTACTTCACACGACTAACAGTCTTTTTGTTTTGAGGTTTTGGTTTAGGCTGGTAGTCTTTTACTAGAACTTCTAGTTTAACCTGACGCTCAATACCAAAAAACTGCTTCAATCCATTAGTTATTTCATTTTGAATTAGTTGGCATCTGTCAGCGATGTTGTCCGAAGGAAGAATTTTACCTTCTACATGAACGAAACATTTATTTTTTCGTAAATTTACATGAACAGTTGGGTTCTTGATCAATCCATGATCACTCACCAAACTTCTAACAAAACCTTCGATTGCTGAATTCTTTAATTTCAATGTATCGTTTTTAGTTTCAAGTTGAATTTCCAAATAACGTTTAGGATAAAACAACACAACTAACATCGATAACAAAACTAAAGTTGATAGAGCCACTATCCCCCAGAATATATATCTAGAGAGATAAAATTCAACGAAATGATTCTGTCTCCAGCTAAATAGCTGAATGCCTAGATCACTAACTTGATGATAATCTATCAAAACAGGAAGGAAAATTGTCAAGATTAAAATACAGAAAATAATGAAACATATTTTCTTTGCTTTTGACATATACAATCCTTTCGATTTAACATTTAAACTATTTTTACCCGTCTAATCTATTTAAAAATAGTTTATTACTACAAGTAATTATTTTTTACCTGTAAAGAATGATACTACAGTAACAACAATTGCTGCTCCTGCAATAGATGGGATCAAAGCCATTCCAGCGATGGATGGGCCTCAACTACCTAAAAGGGATTGTCCTACAGATGACCCGATTAAACCAGCGAATACATTTGCGACGATTCCCATAGGACTACCTTTTTTAGTGATTCTACCTGCTACAAGTCCAATAAGACCTCCAGCAATGATTGACCACAATATTGCTTACCCTCCTTTTTTATTTTAATATCAAAAAATAAATCAATTCCTTTGATTATTGCTATTGTATAATTTTAATATAAAAAAATCAAATTCTTTGATTGTTGCTATTATATAATTTTTAAAATTAAAAATATAATCTTTCGACTTGAATTTGATTCTGTATTCACGCCCTCAATAGACGGTAAAATAAGAAAATTGTTTATATATTGTCTCTGTAGTGTTATTATACGAAATAAAAGATTTAGGAAAAGTCGTTATAGCATGTTATACCTATTCTTTGTGGTATAATTGCAAGAGGTTTAATCCGATAATTTATAAAGAGAGAAAGACATTCATGAGAGATTTATTATCTAAAAAAAGTCATAGGCAATTAGAATTATTAGAATTATTATTTGAACATAAACGATGGTTTCATCGTTCTGAACTAGCAGAGTTACTAAATTGTACAGAACGTGCAGTCAAAGATGATCTATCCCATGTTAGATCTGCTTTTCCTGACTTGATTTTTCATTCTTCTACTAATGGTATACGCATTATTAATACCGATGATAGTGATATTGAAATGGTTTACCATAATTTCTTTAAGCATTCAACTCATTTTTCGATTTTAGAATTTATCTTTTTTAATGAAGGCTGTCAAGCTGAGAGTATTTGTAAAGAATTTTATATCAGTTCATCTTCGCTCTATCGTATTATTAGCCAAATCAATAAAGTGATTAAAAAGCAATTTCAATTTGAAATTAGTCTGACCCCTGTTCAAATCATTGGAAATGAGAGAGACATTCGTTACTTTTTTGCACAATATTTTTCAGAAAAATATTATTTCCTAGAATGGCCATTTGAAAATTTTTCATCAGAGCCCCTATCTCAATTGTTAGAATTGGTTTATAAGGAAACAAGCTTTCCAATGAATTTGTCAACGCATAGAATGCTAAAGCTGCTCCTGGTTATTAATTTATATCGAATAAAGTTTGGTCATTTTATGGAAATAGAGAAAGATTCTTTTAACGACCAAAGTTTGGATTTTTTAATGCAGGCAGAAGGAATAGAAGGTGTTGCTCAGAGTTTTGAATCAGAATACAATATCTCTTTAGATGAAGAAGTTGTTTGCCAATTATTTGTGTCTTACTTTCAAAAAATGTTTTTCATAGATGAGAGTCTCTTTATGAAATGCGTAAAAAAGGATAGCTATGTTGAAAAATCTTACCATCTATTGAGTGATTTTATTGATCAGATTTCAGTCAAGTATCAGATTGAGATTGAGAATAAGGATAATCTGATTTGGCATCTGCATAATACCGCACATCTGTATCGTCAGGAGTTGTCCACTGAGTTTATTTTATTTGATCAAAAAGGGAATACAATCAGGAATTTTCAAAATATTTTCCCTAAATTTGTTTCAGATGTAAAAAAAGAGCTTTCTCATTATTTAGAGACTCTTGAAGTTTGTTCTAGTTCAATGATGGTAAATCATCTATCTTATACCTTCATCACTCATACCAAACATTTGGTGCTTAATCTACTACAAAATCAGCCAAAGCTGAAGGTTCTGGTTATGAGTAATTTTGATCAGTATCATGCAAAATCCGTTGCAGAGACACTTTCTTATTATTGCAGCAACAATTTTGAACTTGAAGTTTGGACTGAATTAGAATTATCAAAGGAATCTTTAGAAGAATCGCCTTATGATATCATCATTTCTAATTTTATTATTCCTCCGATTGAAAATAAGAGACTGATCTATTCAAATAATATAAACACGGTCTCACTCATATCTTTGTTAAATGCCATGATGTTTATTCGATTAGATGAGTAACCAAAAATAACAAAAAAACGCTATTTCGCGTTTGAACTGTACCTCAAAAGTTAGACAGAAAAAATCTAATTTTTGGGGTGTTTTTGTTAAGAAAAGACCTTCAATCATTTAAGCAAAATGTACATCTAGAGTCATAGTCCTCTAAAACTCTTGCTTTTTTTGTAGAAGATACGAAAAAAACCTTGATTCCAAGGCTTTTCCTGTTGTATGTAGATGCCCCCTACAGGGATTTGGAAAGGACTTTCATATTGAGAGCAATTAAAAA
>CAUPZW010000021.1:0-35840 GCA_963515655.1 Streptococcus mitis | reverse complement strand
CTGAGTGATTTGCACTTGGCAGACTCCTTTTTTGGTCTGGAAACAGGTATTGATGGGGCGATTTTATCAGACGAGGAAGCAGGCCGTGCCTATCTTTGTGGTGCCTTCTTAGCAAATGGGAGCATTCGTGACCCTGAGTCAGGCAAGTACCAGTTGGAAATCAGTTCTGTTTATTTGGACCACGCGCAAGGGCTTGCCTCCCTTCTTCAGCAGTTTTTACTGGATGCCAAGGTGCTTGAGCGTAAGAAGGGTGCTGTGACCTATCTCCAGCGCGCCGAAGACATTATGGACTTCTTGATAGTAATTGGAGCCATGGAGGCGCGTAATGATTTTGAGCGAGTTAAGATTTTGCGAGAAACCCGTAACGACCTCAATCGGGCCAATAATGCAGAAACGGCGAATATAGCTCGGACAGTTTCTGCCAGCATGAAGACCATTAACAATATCAGCAAAATCAAAGATATCATGGGCTTAGAAAATCTACCAGTGGATTTGCAGGAGGTAGCGCAGTTGCGGATTCAGCACCCAGACTACTCTATCCAGCAGTTAGCAGATAGTCTCAGCACCCCTCTGAGCAAAAGTGGTGTCAACCACAGACTTAGAAAGATAAATAAATTAGCCGATGAACTATAAAACCAGGCTCTTGTTTTGCGAGGTTCTTTTTTGAAATAAAAAGAGGTTGGGCAAAAAGCAATGTCATTAAGTTAAGAAATTTGGCTCTTTAAAATCAAAAACGCATAATATCCGGTGTTGACTTGAACCGTAATACTATGCGTTTTATTGTGAGAAAATTTATTTCATTTTCTCCTGAAATTGAGTTTTTACCCAGTCTCTAATGAGTTATTTCCAAGTGACCAGTTCGCTCCAAACGCTAACATTCGATATAGTAGAGGTTTCACCAGCTGGAACCCATTTGTTGGTGCCTAAGTATCTAACTTCTAGTTTACGAACGTTTACTGTGTAAGATGCTTTTAGTCTAATATAACCATAAGTGTAGGGTGGTACGTTATGGGAGACTGAGTGATTTAAACTAAGTCCAGCTCCAGACTCCGGAGCAGAAAAGCTAACACCTGCACCTACAGTCAGAGTAGCTCCAGCTTTTCCACCATAGGCAGTTGAACTTACAGGACCTGATGTGGTGCTTTTCTTGTAAGAGTGAGAGTATTTAGTTCTATAGTCTGCAACACCAGTTGCATTAGAACGAGTCTGATACGTAGATTTAGACTCTAAATAGGCGTCTCTAAGTTCAGTCGTATAAAATGACAATAACTCTCCTGTGTTGATATCTTTTACAATACGATTAGATACAATTTCATAATTTGTACCAGGATAGACATCAGCAAAAACCGTAGATGTTGTGACTAAGAATAATAGACTTGATAGTAGAGAGAAAAAAATAGTTTCAGTTTAATCATAACAAATTTCCTTTCTTCATGAGTAAAAGATTATTTTTTCAATCCTTTGAAAGTTATAATGCAACCCGAAATAATACTGAGAGTTCCTACAGGTCTCCAATATAGTTGCCAAAAGAATAAATTTATTCTTTCTTTCAGTGTCGCATAGGGTTCGGCATAATAGGGGTTGATGTGAAATAATAAAAAACCAAAACATAAAACTATGATTCCAGTTAAGAATAAAATGTCCTTATTTACTTTCCTCATAAAACCTCCTTTTATTTTATTTAAAGCGCTTTCTATTATTAGTATACGTCAAAAAAAGAAAAAAACAAGTCTATTTATTTATTTTTTTATATGGTATAATAGAATAGTTGGAGAGTTTTTATATAGCTTTAAAAGGCTGATATGAATACTTTGTATAATCTAATGATTCTTCAAAAAATTTCTTATTCAAACAAGAGCAAAGAGAAGGTGGGCTGCATATCAGAAGTTAGATGTATTTCTGTCTAACTTTTGAGGTGTAGTTCATTTTAAAACCACGAATCCTATGTGACTCGTGGTTCTTTTTTATAAACTAGTAGAGTGTTTTGGTTGTACTTTTTGCTCAGGGTCGATGTAGTTGATAGCATTATTGACAGCAGTTGGAGCTTCTCCGAGACCTGTCGCAATCAAGTCAATTTTTCCGTCATAGTAGCAGCAGTCACCGATAGCATAGATACCTGCTTGGCTAGATTCCTGTTTGCTGTTGACAATAATCTTGTGACGGTTGAGGTCCAGACCCCAGTTTTTCAGGTTACCAACAGAAGATTTGAAACCATAGTTGACAAAGAGGTAGTCTAGATCAATCGTTTCTGTTTCATCAGATTTTACTTTTGTGATTTCCAACTTGTCAAGCTTTTTTCCATCTCCAAGGAGTTGGCTAGGGACGAATGGTGTTTTGATGGTCACAGATGATTCTTGCAAAGCTTGCACACTGTGTTCCAAAGCACGGAAATTATCTCTGCGGTGAACAAGGGTAGTTGGCGTAATTTTTTCAAAAGCCAAAGCCCAATCCACAGCTGAGTCCCCCCCACCAAGAATCGTCACTTTCTTACCAGCATATTGCTGGATGTTGGAAACGTGGTAGTGGATATTTTCATAGTTCTCAACGCCTTCTAGTTCCAGAGGACGTGGTTTGAAGGCGCCGCCACCCATAGCAATGATAACTGTTTTAGACAGGTGACTCCCTTTAGAAGTTGTAATTACAAAGCCTTCTTCTTGTTTTTCAATCTCAAGAACCGTTTCGTTGAGATGAATAGGGGTATCAAAGCCGTTTAGCTGTTCAATCAAGCGATTAGTCAACTCTTCTCCAGTCAGGTTTGGGAAACCTGGAACGTCTAAAATTTCCTTTTCAGGGTAGAGAATAGCAGGTTGTCCACCTAGTTGGGGAAGAGAGTCGATGATTTGAACCTTGGCTTGGCGTAGGTGGGCATAGAAGGCTGCAAAAAGCCCGACGGGACCACCACCTACAATTGTAATATCATAGAGTTGAGACATGGTTTCTCCTTTGTTTTTTCTAGTCAGTTTATTTTATCATATTTTTTCCTTAATTTAAAATGAAGTAGGATAGGGAAAAAAATGCCAGAAAAATGGTATAATAGAAAGGAACGTGTTTGGACAGAGAGGAGACAGCAGATGAACTTTCAACAATTATCCAACCTGCAATATTGGACTAGCTTGTTTTCTAGTCCTTGGAGTATTGCCATCAATCTGTTTGATATTTTGATTGTGACCTATGTTTTGTATCGTTTTACAAAAGCGATAGCTGGTACCAAGATTATGATTCTGGTGCGGGGGGTCTTGATTTTTGTATTAGCCCAGGTTGTGGCCAATATCCTCGGTTTAACTACGATTTCTTGGTTGATTAATCAGATTATCACTTATGGAGTCATTGCTGTGGTTGTTATCTTCTCTCCAGAAATTCGAACTGGTTTGGAACGTTTGGGAAGGGCGGCAGATTTCTTTTCTACTACTCAAATAAGTGCAGAAGAGCAAATGATTCGTGCCTTTGTCAAGTCAGTTGAATACATGAGTCCTCGTAAGATAGGTGCTCTGGTTGCCATTCAACGGGTTCGAACCTTGCAAGAATATATTGCGACAGGAATTCCCTTGGATGCCAAAATTTCGGCAGAACTCCTCATCAATATTTTTATTCCCAACACTCCTCTACATGATGGTGCTGTGATTATCAGAGGAAATCGGATTGCAGTCACCTCTGCCTATCTGCCTTTGACAGAAAGCACAGGGATTTCCAAGGAATTTGGGACCAGACACCGGGCGGCTATCGGTTTATCAGAAGTGTCTGATGCCTTGACCTTCATTGTCTCAGAGGAAACAGGTGGTATTTCTATTACCTACAACGGGGTCTTCAAGCATGATTTGACGATTGAAGAATTTGAAGCAGAGCTACGAACAATTCTTTTGCCAGCTGTTGAGGAAAAAGCCAGTTTCAAGGACCGTTTGCTAGGAGGTTGGAAATATGAGAAAAAATAGTCTATATATCATTTCATCTCTCTTTTTTGCTTGTGTCTTATTCATTTATGCAACGTCGACCAACTTTCAAAATAGTAATACCACAAGGCAGGTCAAATCGGAGACCTACACCAATACGATAGCAAATGTTCCCATCGATATTCACTATGATAATGACCAGTATTTCATTAGCGGATTTGCATCAGAAGTTTCAGTTGTGTTGACAGGTGCCAATCGTGTGACCTTGGCCAGTGAAATGCAGGAAAGTACTCGTAAGTTTAAGGTGACAGCGGATTTGACAGATGCTAGTATTGGAACGATTGAAGTTCCTTTGAACATTGAAAATCTTCCTAGTGGATTGACCGCTGTGGCAACGCCTCAAAAGATTACAGTGAAAGTTGGGAAGAAGGTTAAGCGAGATGGGATGATTGTTGTGCCACAAGTTGACCAAAGCCAGATTGATCCCAAGCTACAACTTGATAGTGTAACTGTGTCAAATGAACGAGTTTCGGTCACAACTGACCAGGAAACATTAGCTAAGATTGATAAAGTTATTGCGCTTTTACCAACCAGCGAACGGATTACAGGTAATTACAGTGGTTCGGTACCTTTGCAGGCAATCGACCGCAATGGTGTTGTCTTACCAGTAGTTATCACTCCGTTTGACACAACCATGAAGGTCACTACAAAGCCTGTGGCACCAAGTTCAAGCACATCAAATTCAAGTACAAGTAGTTCATCGGAGACATCTTCGTCAACGAAAACAACTAGTTCAAAAACGAATTAAAATAGGAAAAGGATTTTATAAAAATGGGTAAATATTTTGGGACTGATGGAGTCCGTGGAGAAGCTAATGTAGAACTAACACCAGAATTGGCCTTTAAACTAGGACGTTTTGGAGGCTATGTTCTTAGTCAACATGAAACGGAAGCACCGAAAGTCTTTGTAGGACATGACACACGTATTTCAGGGGAAATGCTAGAATCAGCCTTGGTGGCAGGTCTCCTTTCAGTAGGGATTCACGTTTATAAACTCGGTGTTCTTGCGACGCCAGCAGTAGCTTACTTGGTCAAAACAGAGGGAGCAAGTGCAGGTGTCATGATTTCTGCTAGTCATAATCCAGCCCTTGATAATGGAATCAAGTTCTTTGGTGGGGATGGCTTCAAACTAGATGACGAAAAAGAAGCAGAAATTGAAGCCTTGCTAGATGCTGAGGAAGACACTCTTCCTCGTCCAAGTGCAGAAGGCTTGGGAACCTTGGTAGATTATCCAGAAGGTTTGCGTAAGTATGAAGGATACCTTGTTTCAACTGGAACTCCTCTTGAAGGAATGAAGGTTGCCTTGGACACAGCCAATGGTGCAGCATCTACAAGTGCCCGTCAAATCTTTGCAGACCTTGGAGCTCAATTGACTATTATAGGGGAAACACCAGACGGTCTTAACATCAACCTTAATGTCGGTTCAACACACCCAGAAGCCCTTCAAGAAGTAGTCAAAGAAAGCGGGTCAGCTATCGGTTTGGCCTTTGATGGAGACAGTGACCGCTTGATTGCTGTTGATGAAAATGGCGACATCGTCGATGGTGACAAGATTATGTTCATTATCGGGAAATACCTTTCTGAAAAAGGACAATTGGCCCAAAATACAATTGTGACAACCGTGATGTCTAACCTTGGTTTCCACAAGGCCTTGGACCGCGAAGGTATTAATAAGGCAGTTACTGCAGTCGGCGACCGCTACGTTGTTGAAGAAATGAGAAAATCAGGCTACAATCTTGGTGGTGAACAGTCTGGTCACGTCATCTTGATGGATTACAATACAACTGGTGATGGTCAATTATCAGCTGTCCAATTGACAAAAATCATGAAGGAAACTGGTAAGAGCTTGTCAGAGTTGGCAGCAGAAGTAACCATCTATCCACAAAAATTAGTCAATATCCGAGTGGAAAATGCCATGAAGGAAAAGGCTATGGAAGTGCCAGCTATCAAAGCTATTATCGAGCAGATGGAAGCTGAAATGGCAGGGAATGGCCGTATCCTTGTTCGTCCAAGTGGAACAGAGCCCCTCTTACGTGTTATGGCAGAAGCGCCTACAACAGAAGAAGTGGACTACTATGTTGATACCATCGCTGACGTAGTGCGAGCTGAAATCGGGATTGACTAAATCCGAGAAAACTAGATGAAAATAAAAAATTATGGTACAATAGCTTATAATATTGTAGCCGAGGGAGAAAGACATGAATCTTAAACGTGAACAAGAATTTGTTAGTCAGTATCATTTTGATGCGCGTAATTTTGAATGGGAAAATGAAAATGGAGCTCCTGAAACTAAGGTGGATGTGAACTTCCAATTGATTCAACATGACCAAGAAAATCAAGTGACTTCCTTGATTGTCATCTTGAGCTTTATGATTGTATTTGATAAATTTGTCATTAGTGGAACCATTTCACAAGTGAACCATATCGATGGTCGTATTGTTAACGAGCCAAGTGAATTGAACCAAGAAGAGGTGGAAACTTTGGCTCGTCCATGTTTGAACATGCTCAACCGTTTGACTTACGAAGTAACTGAAATTGCATTAGACTTACCAGGAATCAATTTGGAGTTCTAATATGAAACTAGCTGTTATCACAGATTCCTCTGCTTATCTCAGTGCAGAGACCTTGCAAAGAGAAGATTTATTTGTCTTGGATATTCCTGTCAATATTGATGGTGAGGAGTATGTCGAAGGCATCAATCTGACTGCTGAGGAATTTTACCAAAAAATGGCTCAGGCTTCTGAATTGCCTAAGACTAGTCAACCAAGTATTGCTAAGTTAGATGAAATATTAACTTCGCTCAAAGAACAAGGCTATACCCATGCCTTGGGGCTTTTCCTATCTTCTGGAATTTCAGGTTTTTACCAAAATATCCAGTATATGATAGATGAATATGAGGGCTTAACCATTGCTTTTCCAGACACTTTGATTACAAGTGCTCCTCTGGGTATCATGGTTGAAAGCGTCTTTAATTGGCGTGACCAGGGCGATGATTTTGCCAGCATTCAGGATAAGCTAGCCATTCAAATTAGCCGTACGTCAGCCTTTATCATGGTAGATGATTTGGATCATTTGGTTAAAGGTGGACGCCTTTCAAATGGGGCTGCCATTTTGGGCAATTTGCTTAGCATTAAGCCAATCCTTTATTTCAACGACCAAGGTGTGATTGAGGTTTACGAAAAAGTTCGTACTGAAAAGAAAGCAACCAAGCGCTTAATTGAGATTATCAAGGAAACAACAGCTTCAGGCCAATACCGTATCATTGTCATTCACGGGAATGCTCCCGAAAAGGCTGAGGAATTGCGTCAACACTTGCTTGAATCTGGAGTGGGTACGGATATTTCACTAGCTACATTTGGTAGTGTCATTGGGACACACCTAGGATCAGGAAGCATTGCTCTGGGTTATATTCCAGTGATTTAGTTGGCACTTCTAGACTAGTTAAGATGGCTTGTATCTTAGCAATTGAACACGGACTACCTGCCTCTTGAAAAAAGATGCCTGTCTTGCCTTTCGTGGAAAGTCAGCGCCATTCCCTATTTTTCATGGGCAGCTAAGGTCCTTTGTATCTTAGACAGGAGTAGAGATGAGTATTCGAGTAATTATTGCTGGTTTTAAGGGAAAGATGGGCCAAGCTGCTTGTCAGATGGTCTTGGCTGATCCAGACTTGGACTTGGTAGCAGTTTTGGATCCTTTTGAGTCTGAGTCAGAATGGCAGGGTATTCCTGTTTTCAAGGATAAGGCTGATTTAGCAGGTTTTGAAGCAGATGTCTGGGTAGATTTTACTACTCCAACTGTTGCCTACGAAAATACACGTTTTGCTCTTGAAAATGGCTTTGCTCCAGTAGTTGGAACAACAGGTTTCACAAGTGAAGAAATTGCAGAGCTAAAAGCATTTTCTCGTGCTCAAGATTTGGGTGGCTTGATCGCCCCTAACTTTGCCTTGGGTGCTGTCTTACTTATGCAGTTTGCGACGCAGGCTGCCAAATATTTCCCAAATGTGGAGATTATCGAGCTCCATCATGACAAGAAAAAGGATTCTCCGAGTGGAACAGCCATTAAAACAGCTGAGCTGATGGCAGAGGTTCGAGAGTCTATCCAGCAAGGTGCGCCTGATGAGGAAGAATTGATTGCAGGTGCCCGTGGTGCTGACTTTGATGGCATGCGGATTCACTCAGTTCGTTTACCAGGCTTGGTAGCCCATCAGGAAGTCATCTTTGGCAATCAGGGAGAAGGATTGACCCTCCGTCATGACTCCTATGATCGCAGCTCCTTCATGACAGGGGTCAATTTGGGAATTAAAGAAGTTGTCAAGCGTCATGAGCTTGTCTATGGATTAGAACACTTATTATGAGATTAACACAAATGCCTTCTGAATTTCAGAAGGCTTTACCAGTATTAGAAAAAATTAAAGAAGCAGGTTTTGAGGCCTATTTTGTTGGGGGTTCTGTTCGAGATGCCCTTCTCAATCGTCCCATCCACGATGTGGATATTGCGACTTCTTCCTATCCAGAGGAGACCAAGCAGATTTTTCCGCGAACAGCCGATATCGGAATCGAGCATGGAACCGTCTTGGTTTTAGATGGGGATGAGGAGTATGAGGTAACCACCTTTCGGACAGAAGATGTCTATGTGGACTATCGCAGACCCAGTGCGGTTTCCTTTGTTCGTTCGCTAGAAGAAGACCTCAAACGCCGTGATTTCACAGTCAACGCCTTTGCCTTGGACGAGACAGGGGAAATCATTGACTTGTTCCATGGTTTAGAAGATTTGGAAAAGCAAGTTTTGCGAGCAGTTGGAGTGGCTAGTGAGCGTTTCAACGAAGATGCTTTGCGTATTATGCGTGGCTTCCGTTTTCAGGCCAGTCTTGGCTTCGAACTTGAGCCAGAAACCTTTAAAGCTATGAAGACCTTGACGCCACTTTTGGAGAAAATTTCTGTAGAACGTACTTTTGTTGAGTTTGATAAACTCTTGTTGGCTCCATTTTGGAGAAGGGGCTTGGCTTCCATGATTGAGAGTCAAGCTTATGACTATCTCCCTGATATGGCATCTAGCCAAGACAAGCTCAACAGACTGTTTGATTTGGAGGCTAATTTCACCTTTGAATCTTCAGAGCAAGCCTGGGCGGCTCTACTGTGGGCTTTGGAGATTGAAAATGCGCAGCCCTTTTTGAAGGCTTGGAAGACCTCACGTCAGTTTGCCAAGCAGGTACAGGATTTACTGACTATTTTGGTCTTGCGTGAAAAGGGAGAATTGAGCAAGCGCGATTGTTATCGCTTTGACTTGGCTTTGCTTTTACAAGCTGAAAATCTTCGTCAGGCTCAAGGAAAAGAAGTTAACCCGCAAGCCATCACAGAAACCTACCAGAGCTTGACCATTCATGACAAGAAAGAAATTCAGATTAATGGTGGTATTTTGATCAAGGAATATGGCTATCAACCAGGTCCAGATTTGGGAGAGATTTTAACAGAGATTGAATATGCCATTGTCGATGGAGAATTGGAAAATGACCGTCAAGCCATCCATGCTTATCTGAGGGAGAAAAAATGAGTGATTTTATCGTTGAAAAACTAACTAAATCCGTCGGTGACAAGACTGTTTTTAAGGATATTTCCTTTATCATCCATGACCTAGACAGAATCGGTTTGATTGGTGTCAATGGAACAGGCAAGACTACCCTTTTGGATGTCCTTTCTGGTGTTTCTGGCTTTGATGGGGATGTCAGTCCTTTTTCAGCTAAAAATGATTACCAGATTGGTTATTTGACTCAGGATCCTGATTTTGATGATAACAAGACGGTCTTGGATACAGTCCTATCCAGCGACCTCAAGGAAATCCAACTCATTCGTGAGTATGAACTCCTCATGCTCAACTATAGTGAGGACAAGCAGGCGCGTTTGGAACGTGTCATGGCAGAAATGGACTCTCTCCAAGCTTGGGAAATTGAGAGTCAGGTCAAGACGGTTCTTAGCAAGCTAGGTATTCAGGATTTATCTATTCCAGTTGGAGAATTGTCAGGTGGTCTAAGAAGACGGGTTCAGTTGGCGCAAGTTTTACTTGGCAACCACGACCTCTTGCTTCTAGACGAGCCGACCAACCATCTGGACATTGCGACTATTGAGTGGCTGACCCTCTTTTTGAAAAATTCCAAGAAAACCGTCCTTTTTATCACCCACGATCGTTATTTCTTGGACGCTTTGTCAACACGGATTTTCGAGTTGGACCGAGCTGGCTTGACCGAATATCAGGGGAATTATCAGGACTATGTTCGCCTAAAGGCGGAACAGGATGAGCGCGATGCAGCTCTTCACCACAAAAAGGAACAACTCTATAAGCAAGAATTGGCATGGATGCGCAGGCAACCGCAGGCGCGTGCTACCAAGCAGCAGGCTCGTATCAATCGTTTCCATGACCTGAAGAAAGAAGTTTCAGGTGGTGCTGCGGAGACAGACTTGACCATGAACTTTGAAACCAGTCGGATCGGGAAGAAAGTCATCGAGTTTCAGGATGTTTCCTTCGCCTATGAAAATAAGCCCATTTTGCAAGATTTTAATCTTTTGGTGCAGGCTAAAGATCGTATTGGAATCGTTGGGGACAACGGTGTTGGAAAATCAACCCTGCTCAACTTGATTGCAGGAAGTCTTGAGCCAACTCAAGGACAAGTTGTGATTGGGGAAACTGTTCGCATCGCCTATTTCTCTCAGCAAATTGAGGGCTTGGATGAAAGCAAGCGTGTTATCAATTACTTGCAGGAAGTAGCAGAAGAGGTCAAGACCAGCGGTGGTTCTACGACTTCTATTGCAGAATTACTGGAGCAGTTTCTTTTCCCACGTTCGACGCATGGAACCTTGATTGAGAAGTTGTCTGGCGGCGAGAAAAAACGTCTTTATCTCCTCAAATTGCTCTTGGAAAAACCAAATGTTCTTCTCTTGGACGAGCCAACCAATGATCTGGATATTGCAACCTTGACAGTTTTGGAGAATTTCTTGCAAGGATTTGCGGGTCCTGTTTTGACAGTTAGCCATGACCGCTATTTCTTGGATAAGGTAGCGACTAAGATTCTGGCTTTTGAAGATGGCAAGATTCGTCCTTTCTTTGGTCATTACACGGACTATCTTGATGAAAAAGCCTTTGAAGCAGATATGGCCAATCAAGTGCAAAAGTCCGAAAAGGAGAAAGTCGTCAAAGTCAGAGAAGACAAGAAACGCATGACCTACCAAGAAAAGCAGGAGTGGGCAAGTATTGAAGGTGATATTGAAGCCTTGGAAAATCGTATCGCTGCTATTGAAGAGGAGATGCAGGCCAACGGCTCTGACTTTGGTAAGCTGGCTACTCTCCAAAAAGAATTGGATGAGAAAAACGAAGCACTCCTTGAAAAATACGAACGCTATGAATACCTAAGTGAATTTGATGGCTAGAAGAATAGAAAAATCCCGTCTCATGACAGGATTTCTCTATTCTTTTTTAGTTTCTTGATGAAAGATATTTTGCCAAGTTTCGTGGCGGCGCCAGATACTGGTGTGGATGATACCATCTAACTCATAGCTGATGAGTTTTGTTTTCTGACTGATAGAAGTAATTTGTATATCCTTGATAGCAGAATTCAAGTCTTTTTCGGCTTTATAAGCCTCTTTATCCATCTGCTCTCCATTTTGGCGAATATAGACAAAATCATCAGCCAAGAGTTCTTCTAGTTGATTTCCTTGGTCAATCAATTGCTCACGCATAAGCAATTTTTTATAGACATTGTCTAAAATCTCATCCTCAGGGATAGGTGCTGGCTCGATATGGACATCGGTGTCAAAGACGCCAAAACGCTCCTCCAGCATAGACTCGACTTGATCCGCGATTTCATGACTCTCAAAAACAGATAAGTCAGGATTCATTTCTAGCGTAATATCAAGGTAAATGTTGCTACCGTAGGTGCGACCTCTTTGAGATTTAACCTTGCTAATTTTGGGAATTTCCATAATGGCCTTTTGATATTCCTCAAGCAGGCGGTCGTCGAAGCCATCTGAAAGGCTAAAGGAAGACTCGATGAAGATATCATAGGCAGTTTTCAAGATAAAGAAAGTGATGATGATAGCAACCAGTTTATCCACAATGGGATAATCGAAACTGCTAGCCAGGATGGCAATGGTAGTACCAAGTGAGGTAACAGCGTCAGAAAGATTGTCCTTGGCAGCAGCCTTCAGTGCCTTGGAGTTGGATTTCTTACTGAGGCGAGTATTGTAGAGATAAACTAGAAACATAATCGCTGCAGAAATGATTCCTAGGGTTGCACCCAGAGGATCAATGACCGTTTCTTCCCGGCTGAGAATCTTTTGAATGGTGTCCCTCAGCACATCAAAGCCAACATAAAACATGATGATGGAAGTGATCAAGCTAGCCAAATCTTCAATCTTCCAGTGGCCAAAACGGTGGTCTCGGTCAGCAGGCTGGCGCGCCATTCGAATACCAATCAAGAGGGCCACATTTCCAATGATGTCCGACACGTTGTTGAAACCATCGGCCACCAAACTGGATGAATGAAGGAGGTGACCAGTTGCCAATTTGGCTGCAGATAAGAGCAGGTAGGTCGAAATGCTGATAATGGCCCCACGCTCAGCTAACTTGAGATTTGAAATAGATTGCTTCATTCAACTTCCTTTCTAGTCACATAGCATTTTACCATTATACTGGTTTTCAAGGGAAAATTCAAATAAGGTAGTTTTTACTCTTTTAAAACTTCCCAAAATTTGGTATAATAGAACTACTCAAGGGAGTAGCTGGCAGAAACCTGTGATAGTGTCGTCATTCCGAATTTTATACTGAAAAAGTATGCTTTCCGGCACTATCTTAAACAGCGAGACTTGTTATGATTAACAGGTCTCTTTTTGTTTGTCGTGAAAAGATACGATGAGGAAAAGAGAGTCTGTTTTGCACACAATGTCAAGGAGGAGACACATGTCAAAAGAACAAAAACGCCAAGCGTTTTATACTCAGAGTCCTGAAGAGGTCTTGAAGGCTGTGGATGCGACCGAGCAAGGTTTGTCATCAAGTGAGGCTGAAAAGCGCCTTGCCGAATTTGGCCACAATGAACTCGAAGAAGGCGAGAAACGATCAATCCTAGTCAAATTCATCGAGCAATTTAAGGATTTGATGATTATCATCCTAGTTGCGGCAGCAATCTTGTCAGTCGTGACTTCTGGTGGGGAAGATATCGCAGATGCCATTATCATCTTAGCAGTGGTAATCATCAATGCTGCCTTTGGTGTTTACCAAGAAGGAAAAGCCGAAGAAGCTATCGAAGCACTCAAGTCCATGTCTAGTCCAGCTGCCCGCGTTCTGCGTGATGGTCATATGGCGGAGATTGACTCTAAAGAATTGGTACCTGGAGATATCGTTGCCCTTGAAGCTGGTGATGTAGTACCTGCAGACCTACGTTTACTAGAAGCCAACTCTCTTAAAATCGAAGAAGCAGCTCTTACAGGTGAGTCTGTGCCAGTTGAAAAAGACTTGACAGTTGAACTTGCTGCAGATGCTGGTATTGGTGACCGTGTCAATATGGCCTTCCAAAACTCTAACGTAACCTATGGTCGTGGTCTTGGTGTTGTTGTCAATACAGGTATGTACACGGAAGTTGGTCATATCGCTGGCATGCTCCAAGATGCGGATGAGACGGATACACCACTCAAACAAAACTTGAACAACCTTTCTAAGGTCTTGACCTATGCAATTTTGGTCATTGCCCTTGTTACTTTTGTAGTGGGTGTTTTCATTCAAGGTAAAAATCCACTTGGTGAGTTGATGACCTCTGTTGCGCTTGCTGTTGCAGCCATCCCAGAAGGACTTCCTGCTATCGTGACCATCGTTCTTGCCCTTGGTACTCAAGTTTTGGCCAAACGAAACTCTATTGTTCGTAAGTTGCCAGCAGTAGAAACACTTGGTTCAACAGAAATCATTGCTTCTGATAAGACTGGTACGCTGACCATGAACAAGATGACCGTCGAAAAAGTCTTCTACGATGCAGTCCTACATGACTCAGCTGATGACATTGAGCTAGGTCTTGAAATGCCTCTTCTTCGTTCAGTTGTCTTGGCCAATGATACGAAAATCGATGTGGATGGCAACCTGATTGGTGACCCAACCGAAACAGCCTTCATTCAATATGCCTTGGACAAGGGCTACGATGTCAAAGGATTTTTAGACAAATATCCTCGTGTAGCTGAGTTGCCATTTGACTCTGACCGTAAGCTCATGTCCACGGTTCACCCATTGCCAGATGGTCGTTTCCTTGTAGCAGTTAAGGGTGCGCCAGACCAACTTTTGAAACGTTGTGTACTTCGTGACAAGGCTGGGGATATTGCTCCGATTGACGAAAAGGTTATAAACCTCATTCATACAAACAATTCTGAAATGGCCCACCAAGCCTTGCGTGTCCTTGCAGGTGCTTATAAGATTATTGACAGCATTCCAGAAAACCTGACTTCTGAAGAGCTTGAAAATGATTTAATCTTTACTGGTTTGATTGGGATGATTGACCCTGAACGTCCTGAAGCTGCTGAGGCTGTTCGTGTGGCTAAGGAAGCGGGAATCCGTCCAATCATGATTACAGGTGACCACCAAGACACTGCAGAAGCGATTGCCAAACGTTTGGGAATCATTGATGCAAACGATACAGAAGGACACGTTTTAACTGGTGCTGAGCTCAACGAACTGTCAGATGAAGACTTTGAAAAAGTAGTTGGTCAATACTCTGTTTATGCCCGTGTATCTCCAGAACATAAGGTTCGTATTGTGAAGGCTTGGCAAAAACAAGGTAAAGTCGTTGCCATGACAGGTGACGGTGTCAATGATGCGCCAGCTCTGAAAACAGCCGATATCGGTATCGGTATGGGAATCACTGGTACAGAGGTTTCTAAGGGAGCTTCTGACATGATTCTTGCAGATGATAACTTTGCGACTATCATTGTTGCAGTGGAAGAAGGACGTAAGGTCTTCTCAAACATTCAAAAGACTATTCAGTACCTACTTTCTGCCAATACTGCTGAAGTATTAACCATCTTCCTATCAACCTTGTTTGGTTGGGATGTCTTGCAGCCAGTTCATCTCTTGTGGATCAACTTGGTAACCGATACTTTCCCAGCAATTGCACTAGGTGTTGAACCTGCTGAGCCTGGTGTCATGAACCATAAACCACGTGGTCGTAAGGCAAGCTTCTTCTCAGGTGGTGTTCTGACTTCTATCATCTATCAAGGTGTACTCCAAGCAGCTATTGTTATGAGTGTTTATGGACTTGCGATTGCTTACCCAGTACATGTGGGTGATAATCATGCTATTCATGCTGATGCCCTTACTATGGCTTTTGCAACCCTTGGTTTGATTCAGCTCTTCCATGCCTACAATGTCAAGTCTGTTTACCAATCCATCTTGACAGTTGGCCCATTCAAGTCTAAGACCTTCAACTGGTCCATCTTGGTATCCTTCATCCTTCTTATGGCAACAATTGTCGTAGAACCGCTTGAAGGAATCTTCCACGTAACCAAACTAGACTTGTCACAATGGGGAATTGTCATGGCTGGAAGCTTCTCAATGATTATCATCGTCGAAATCGTTAAATTTATCCAACGCAAACTCGGCTTTGATAAGAATGCGATATAAGGGAGGTTTCTGATGTCAGCTTATCAATTACCGACCGTATGGCAGGATGAAGCTAGTAATCAAGGAGCCTTTACGGGACTAAATAAACCAACAGCAGGTGCCCGTTTCGAACAAGACTTGCCAAAAGGAGAACAACCTTTTCAGCTTTATTCACTGGGAACACCAAATGGTGTGAAGGTCACTATCTTATTGGAAGAATTATTAGAAGCTGGTTCTGAGCAAGCGACTTACGACTTGTATAAGATTGCTATTATGGATGGGGATCAGTTTGGTTCAGACTTCGTAAAGCTCAATCCAAATTCAAAGATTCCAGCCTTGTTGGACCAGTCTGGGGCTGAAGAAGTAAGAGTCTTTGAGTCTGCTCATATTCTTCTATACCTTGCTGAGAAATTTGGAGCTTTTCTACCAAGTAATCCTGTGGAAAAGGTAGAAGTTTTGAATTGGCTATTCTGGCAAGCAGGTGCTGCACCTTTTCTAGGTGGGGGATTTGGACATTTCTTTAATTATGCCCCTGAAAAATTGGAATATCCAATTAATCGTTTTACGATGGAAGTGAAACGCCAGTTGGATTTGTTGGATAAGGAATTGGCTCAGAAACCTTATATTGCAGGCAATGACTATACGATTGCAGATATTGCTATCTGGTCTTGGTATGGACAGTTAGTTCAAGGAAAACTTTACCAAGGTTCTGCAAAATTCTTAGATGCCTCAAGTTACCAGAATTTAGTAAAATGGGCAGAAAAAATTGCCAATCGTCCAGCTGTTAAGCGTGGCTTGGAAGTAACTTATAAAGAAATCAAATAGCAAAAAAGTCATCTTCGGATGGCTTTTTGCTACAGTTGAGGGAAAGGGCTTGCAGTTATCAGCTTTTGTGCTATAATTGCTATAATATAGTAAAGATCAAGAGGAGTGTGAGGAAGTGGAAAAGAAAATTGTGAAGGATATTTTGTTTTTATCTCAGGTGTCTCAGCAGGCAAGTCAGGAAGACCTTTATCTTGCTAGAGATTTGCAGGATACACTCTTAGCAAATCGTGAGACTTGTGTTGGTCTAGCTGCCAATATGATTGGGGTGCAGAGGCGCGTGATTATCTTTAATCTTGGCTTGGTTCCCATGGTCATGTTTAATCCAGTGCTCCTGTCCTCTGAAGGACCTTATGAGACAGAAGAGGGTTGTTTATCTTTGACAGGTGTGAGACCCACTAAGCGTTATGAAACCATAACGGTGTCCTACCGTGACAGCAAGTGGCAGGAACAGACCATTACCTTGACAGGATTCCCAGCTCAGATTTGCCAGCATGAACTGGATCATTTGGAAGGACGAATCATTTAGGAGGAAAGCAAATGAAACGAATAGTCTTTGAACTTATTTTTATCGCAACGACCTGGTATATCTTTTTACCGCCCCTTAATCTAACCAGCTGGGAATTTCTCTTCTTCCTCTGTGGGCATTTGCTGCTTGTAGCAATCCTATTTGGCTTTGGTAGTGGGATAAATCTGGTCAAAACAGTTCATGTACGCCACGGCAAGGCGGAAGCTGCCTTGAATTTAGAAGGTTTCAAAATCAATCGGTTGGGGAAAATTCTTTTTGCTTCTATTGGAGGGATTCTTCTCTTAGCAGCTTTGGTTTCCTTGGTGACTTCTAGCATTTTTCAGGCTAAAAATTATGCCAATGTAGTCACGGTTACGGAAAAAGATTTTACTGAATTTCCTAAGACTGATACCAGTAAGGTTCCTATTCTAGATAGAAGTACTGCTGAAAAAATTGGTGACCGCTACTTGGGTTCCTTAACGGATAAGGTGTCGCAGTACGTAGCGGCAGACACATATACCCAATTGACGATTGATGGGAAGCCTTATCGGGTTACGCCACTAGAATACGCAGACCCTATCAAATGGTTTAACAATCAGGCCAAGGGAATCGGCGAGTATATCAAGGTAGATATGGTAACAGGCAATGCTGACTTGGTGGACTTGAAGACACCAATCAAGTATTCGGATTCAGAGTATTTTAACCGCGATGTCAAACGTCACCTGCGCTTTAAGTATCCAACCAAGATCTTCAAGACTCCATCATTTGAGGTGGATGATGAGGGGAATCCTTTCTATGTAGCAACGGTCTACCAAAAGCAATTTGGACTTGCGGTTCCTCGTCCTGTTTCAGTCATTATCTTGGATGCCACAAATGGAGAAACCAAGGAATACAGCTTGGCAGATGTTCCAGAATGGGTGGACAGGGTCTATCCAGCTGAGGAAACTATTGAGCAAATCAACTACAACGGCAAGTATAAGGACGGTTTCTGGAATGCTATGATTTCCAAGAAAAACGTGACCCAGACTACCAAGGGCTATAATTACTTGTCTATAGGTAATGACATCTATCTATACACAGGTGTGACATCAGCCAATGCAGATGAAAGTAATCTTGGTTTCATCCTTGAAAATATGCGAACAGGAGAAATTACCAAGTATAGCTTGGCTTCAGCGACCGAAGAATCAGCCCGTGAATCAGCCGAAGGTGCTGTTCAGGAGAAATCCTACAAGGCAACCTTCCCAATCCTCATCAACCTCAATGACAAGCCTCTCTACATCATGGGCTTGAAGGACAATGCAGGCTTGGTCAAAGAGTACGCTCTGGTAGACGCAGTCGAGTACCAAAACGTTATCGTAGCCACCACTGTGGAAGAGCTGCTCAGCAAGTACGCCAATAAAAACGACCTTGAGATTGATAATGAAACCACAGAAAGCATCAAAGGTGTGGTAGCAGACCTCAAATCAGCTGTTATCAAGGGCGACACCGTCTACTTCTTTAAAGTTGATGGTAAGATATATAAGGTTAAGGCCTCAGTATCAGATGACCTTCCTTACCTTGAAAATGGTAAAAGCTTCGAAGGTCAAGTAGGAAGAGAAAATTATCTCAAGACCTTTAAAGTACAGTAAAAAAGGTTTATTTAAGAAATATATGTTATAATAAGGTAAATTAAGACTAATGGAGGACAAACGAATGGGTTTTTATTTGATGGTTGCTTCAATGCTACTTGGATTGTTTGCTTTGAAGATAGGTTTTTCTCATTTCAAGGAGAAAAAAGATAAATTCTTATCTATCTTAACAAGCTTAGCTGGCACAGCCCTTGTTCTCGTGGCTATCTGGTTAGGATGGCCAAAATAAGCAAAGAAACCTCGCTCAAAACGAGGTTTTTTAGATGAATTTCTTGGTAGCTGCTAAAAAATATGCTACACTATTAATATGAAAATTTTAATCCCAACAGCAAAAGAAATAAACACAGACTTACCAAGTATCGAAGATGCTCCTTTAAAACCAGAAAGTCAAGCTGTACTTGATGCCTTGACCCTCTATTCTGCTAGTCAATTGGAGAGTTTTTACAAAGTTTCAGCTGATAAGGCGGCGGAAGAATTTCAACATATCCAAGCTTTAAAAAACCAAACTGCTCAACACTATCCAGCTCTGACACTTTTTGATGGGCTTATGTACCGCTATATCAAGCGAGATAAGTTGACCGAGGCAGAACAAGCCTATCTTGAAAATCATGTCTTTATCACCTCGGCTTTGTACGGTGTCGTTCCAGCCTTGTCACCTATGGCCCCTCACCGTTTGGACTTTTTGATGAAGTTAAAAGTTGCTGGTAAGACTTTGAAGAGCCATTGGAAGGCAGCCTATGATGAAGCTGTGACGCAGGAAGAAGTAATTTTTTCCCTCTTGTCGTCCGAGTTTGAGACTGTATTTTCTAAGGAAATTAGAGAAAAAATGGTGACCTTCAAATTTATGGAGGATAGAGGTGGACAGCTGAAGATTCATTCAACTATTTCGAAGAAAGCGCGTGGAGCTTTTCTGACATCTCTGATTGAAAATCAAGTACAGACGGTGGAGGAAGCTCGTAAGTTAAGCTTTGCGGGATTTAACTACCGAGAAGATTTGTCACAGTTACAGGAATTGGTTTTTGTAAAGGAAGTATATATAAAAGAGAAAAATTCAAATTGAGAATCAACTTCTTTTTTTCTAAAATGTATGAAGTTGGTTAAAAAATCTTTAAAATTAGAAAAATGCATATTATCAGATATTGGAAAAATTTGATGATATGCATTTTATTTTTCTAGAGTATTTTGGAGATTTTATACTTTAATTTTACTAGGATTGAAAGAAAAAATTAGTCATTTCCTATCTTTTCTATTGCTTTATTGTCTATCATTTGTTATATTAAAAGTGTAATTATTTTTTATTTAATGACGTAAGTGTTACACTTTTTAGACAGAAAGGAGTATTTTTTTAAATAGCAGATGTAAACGCTTACGTATATAGTGAAAGGATTTAGGACTTAATGGATAAAGGATTGTTTGAAAAACGTTGTAAATATAGTATTCGAAAATTTTCATTAGGGGTTGCTTCTGTCATGATTGGTGCAGCTTTCTTTGGAACTAGTACTGTCCTAGCAGATTCTGCACAAACAGGTTCAACAGCAAATATGCCGGCAGATTTGACTGCAGCTCTTGCAAATGCTAAAGAGGACGGAGGGCATGATTTTGAAGCACCAAAAGCTGGTGAAGACCAAGGTTCTCCTGAAGTAACTGAAGGACCAAAGACTGAAGAAGAATTACTGGCAAAAGAAACTGCAACAAGCTCTTCAGCTTCAGATACTCTTCCTGATGAACTACGTGGAAAACTTGATAAGGCTGAAGAAAATGGCCACACTGCCTCAAAAGAAGAACTAGAAAAAGAGGATAAAAGCTTAGTTCCAGAAGATGTCGCTAAAACAAAAAATGGTGAATTAAACTATGGTGCGACTGTTGAAATTAAAAGCGCTGCGGGGATTGGCAGTGGTATCGTTATTGGGGAAAATCTAGTTTTATCTGTTTCTCATAACTTTATCAAAGATGTTCCAGATGGTAATAATCGTAAGGTAGCTGATAATGTTGAGAGTGATGGAGATGTCTATACAGTTTCTTACAAAGGAGCACCAGATGTCAAATTTAGTAAGAATGATGTAAAACACTGGGACCGTGAAGGCTTCCTCAAAGGCTATAAAAATGACTTGGCAATTGTTAAGCTTCGTACACCTCTTGCAAATGCTCCCGTTGAAGTGGCTGAGAAGCCTGCAACAACTAAGGTAGGAGATAAGGTCCATGTATTTGGATATCCAAAAGGAGAACTTGATCCGATTCTGAATACAAGGGTTGAGGACATTAACAATCACGGAGAAGGTGTTCGTGGAATTAGCTATCAAGGAAGTGAACCAGGTGCTAGTGGTGGCGGTATTTTCGATGAAAATGGGAAATTGATTGGTATCCACCAAAATGGTGTCTCTGGTAAACGTAGTGGAGGTATTCTTTTCTCACCTGCTCAGCTAGAGTGGATCCAAAACTATATCAAGGGTATTGAAACAAGGAAACCAGCTGGTCTAGATGCTCTCGATAAACAAGTGGAAAACAAGGAAGAAAAACCAAAAGAAGATAAACCTAAAGAAGAAAAACCAGCTGACAATAAGCCGGCAGAAAACAAACCAGCAGAAAATAAACCTGCTGAAAACAAGCCAGCTGGAACTAAACCAGCTGAATCAAAAGAAGTGACTCCAGAATGGAAAACGGTTGAAAAGAAAGAACAACAGGGAACAGTAACTGTCCGCGAAGAAAAAGGAGTTCGTTACAACCAACTAGCTTCAACTGCTCAAAATGACAATGGTAAGAAACCAGCCTTGTTTGAAAAAGATGGTTTGACAGTCGATGCTAATGGGAATGCTACCGTTGATTTGACCTTTAAAGAAGAATCCGAAACAGGTAAGTCTCGCTTCGGTGTCTTCATGAAATTTAAAGACACAGATAACAACGTTTTTGTAGGATATGACCAAGGTGGATGGTTCTGGGAATACAAGACAAATGGTAGTGGGCTTTGGTATCAAGGTGGACGTGTTTCAGCTCCAGTAAATGGCTCAACCAACCACTTGACGATCAGTCTAAAATCAGATGGACAGCTCAATGCAACTAACAATGATGTGAAACTTTTTGACACAGTGACCTTGCCATCTGCAGTAAATGACAAACTCAAAGATGAGAAGAAAATTGTTCTTAAAGCTGGAACCTATAACAGTAGCGAACGAACAATTGTCAATGTTAAAACTGACAACCAAGAAGGAGTTAAAAGCGATCAAGAATCGACTAAAAAAGAAAAGGGCGATACAGTAGATGATAGCAATGTAAAATACGACACTATTCAATCTACAGTATTGAAAGCAGTTATCGACCAAGCTTTCCCACGTGTTAAAGAATATGTTCTAAATGGGAACAAGCTTTCAGGACAAGTGCAACCAATTAATCAAGTTGTGATCAACAAGCACGCTGTGACTCCTGAAGTTACCTATAAAAAGGTTAATGAAACGACTGCTGAGTATGACATGAAACTCCGTGATGAGAAAAATCTCATCAATGCAGATATGACCGTTCGTTTGCAAGTAGTGGACAACCAACTTCACTTTGATGTGACTAAGATTGTCAACCATAACCAAGTGACACCAGGACAAAAGATTGATGACGAACGTAAATTACTTTCTTCCATCAGCTTCCTAGGAAATGCCTTGGTATCTGTTTCAAGCGATCAAGCAGGAGCTAAGTTTGATGGGGCAACCATGTCAAACAACACTCACGTCAGTGGTGATGACCATATCGAAGTAACCAATCCAATGAAAGAATTAGCCAAAGGCTATATGTACGGATTTGTTTCAACAGATAAGCTTGCAGCAGGTGTATGGAGCAACTCACAAAACAGCTACGGTGGTGGTTCTTACGACTGGACACGTTTGACAGCTTACAAGAATACGATTGGCAATGCCAACTATGTGGAAATTCATAGCTCTGAATGGCAATGGGAAAAAGCCCACAATGGAGTTGTCTTCCCAGCATACACTCAAGAACTTCCAAGTGCAAAAGTTGTCATCACTGAAGATGCCAATGCTGATAATAAAGTAGACTGGCAAGATGGTGCGATCGCATACCGTAGCATCATGAACAACCCTCAAGGTTGGGAAAAGGTTAAGGATATCACAGCATATCGTATTGCGATGAACTTTGGTTCTCAAGCACAAAACCCATTCCTTATGACCTTAGATGGTATCAAGAAGATTAACCTTCATACAGATGGTCTTGGTCAAGGTGTACTTCTTAAGGGATACGGAAGTGAAGGACATGACTCTGGACACTTGAACTACGCGGATATCGGTAAACGTATTGGTGGTGTTGAAGACTTTAAGACTCTTATTGCGAAAGCTAAGAAATATGGTGCCCACCTCGGTATCCACGTTAACGCTTCAGAAACCTATCCTGAGTCTAAATATTTTAATGAAAATATTCTTCGTAAAAATGCAGATGGTAGCTACAGCTACGGTTGGAACTGGCTTGACCAAGGTATCAATATTGATGCTGGTTATGACTTGGCTCATGGGCGTCTAGCTCGTTGGGAAGAGTTGAAGAAAGAGTTGGGTGAAGGCCTAGACTTCATCTACGTCGACGTTTGGGGTAACGGTCAATCAGGTGACAATGGTGCCTGGGCAACTCACGTTATTGCTAAAGAAATTAACAAACAAGGTTGGCGCTTTGCTATTGAGTGGGGCCATGGTGGTGAATATGATTCTACCTTCCAACATTGGGCAGCTGACTTGACCTACGGTGGCTATACAAATAAAGGTATTAACAGTGCTATTACTCGCTTTATCCGTAACCACCAAAAAGATTCTTGGGTTGGTGACTACAGAAGTTATGGTGGTGCAGCTGACTACCCACTTCTAGGCGGTTATAGCATGAAGGACTTTGAAGGATGGCAAGGACGTAGTGACTATAACGGTTATGTAACAAACTTGTTTGCTCATGATGTTATGACTAAGTACTTCCAACACTTTACAGTCAGCAAATGGGAAGATGGCAAACCAGTAACCATGACTGATAATGGTAGTACCTATAAATGGACTCCAGAAATGAAAGTCGAATTGGTCGATGCTGCAAATAACAAGGTTGTTGTAGCTCGTAAATCAAATGATGTCAACAGTCCACAATATCGTGAACGGACAGTTACGCTTAATGGTCGTGTTATCCAAGATGGTTCAGCCTACTTGACACCTTGGAACTGGGATGCAAATGGTAATAAGCTTGCGAGCGACAAGGAAAAGATGTACTACTTCAATACTGAAGCAGGTGCAACAACTTGGACACTTCCTAGCGACTGGGCAAATGGTAAGGTTTACCTTTATAAACTAACTGACCAAGGTAAAACTGAGGAAAAAGAAGTTGCTGTGAAAGATGGTAAGATTACCCTTGATCTTACTGCAAATCAACCTTATGTACTCTATCGCTCTAAACAAACAAATCCTGAAATGTCATGGAGTGAAGGAATGCATATCTATGACCAAGGATTTAACAGCGAATCCTTGAATCATTGGAAGATTTCGGGAGATGCTTCTAAGGCTGAAATCGTGAAGTCTCAAGGTGCAAACCAAATGCTCCGCATCCAAGGCAATAAAGAAAAAGTTAGTCTCACTCAAAAATTGACTGGCTTGAAGCCAAATACTAAATACGCAGTGTATGTCGGTGTAGACAACCGTAGTAATGCTAAAGCAAGTATTACCGTTAATACTGGTGAAAAAGAAGTAACTAACTACACCAACAAGTCAATCGCCCTCAACTATGTAAAAGCCTATGCTCACAATACTCGTCGAAGCAATGCAACAGTTGATAACACAAGTTACTTCCAAAACATGTATGCTTTCTTCACAACAGGTTCAGATGTATCAAATGTAACCTTGACCTTGAGTCGTGAAGCAGGTGATGAAGCAACTTACTTTGATGAAATCCGTACTTTTGAAAATGAATCAAATATGTACGGTGACGGTCATGATACTGCAACAGGTGTCTTCAAACAAGACTTTGAAAATGTTGGACAAGGTATCTTCCCATTTGTCATTGGTGGTATCGAAGGTGTTGAAGACAACCGTACTCACTTGTCTGAAAAACATGGTCCATACACACAACGTGATTGGAATGGCAAGAAAGTTGATGACGTTATTGAAGGAAATTGGTCACTCAAGACAAATGGTCTCGTAAGTCGTCGAAACTTGGTTTACCAAACAATTCCACAAAACTTCCGCTTTGAAGCAGGCAAGACCTACCGTATTACATTTGACTATGAAGCTGGTTCTGACAACACTTACGCCTTTGTAGTCGGTAAGGGAGAATTCCAATCTGGTCAAACGAGCAATATGGAAGTGCATGAATTGCCAAATACTTGGACAGATTCTAAGAAAGCGAAACGTGCAACCTTCCTAGTAACAGGTGCAGAAACTGGCGATACATGGGTAGGTATCTACTCTACGGGAAATGCAAGTAACACTCGTGGAGACTCTGGTGGTAATGCGAATTTCCGTGGTTACAATGATTTCATTATGGACAGACTTCAAATTGAAGAAATTGTTTTGACAGGTAAGATGATGGCAGAAAATGCTGTTAAGAACTACCTTCCAACTGTTGCTATGACCAACTACACCAAAGAAACAATGGATGCTTTGAAAGAAGCAGTCTTCAACCTCAGTCAAGCAGACGATGATATTAGTGTAGAAGAAGCTAAAGCAGAAATCGCTAAGGTCAATGCTCTTAAAGATGCTTTAGTGATGAAGAAAACAGCTCTTGTGACAGATGACTTTGCAAGCCTAAGCGCTCCTGCTCAGGCTGGTGAAGGTCTTGCAAATGCCTTTGATGGAAACTTATCTAGTTTATGGCATACATCATGGGGCGGAGGAGATGTTGGTAAACCTGCAACTATGGTCTTGAAAGAACCGACTGAAATTACTGGTCTCCATTATGTTCCACGTGGTTCCGGTTCAAACGGTAATTTGAGAGATGTGACTCTTGTCGTAACTGATGAAACAGGTAAGGAACATACTTTCAATGCAACAAATTGGGCTGATAATAACAAACCTAAAGATATCAACTTTGGCAAGACGATCAAAGCTAAGAAAATTGTTCTAACAGGAACACGAACTTACGGAGATGGTGGTAATCAATATCAATCAGCTGCAGAATTGATCTTCACTCGTCCACAAGTGACTGAAGCAGGTCTTGATACTACAGCCTATGAAGCGGCCTTAGCTAAAGCTCAAAAATTGGCTGATAAGAGCAATCAAGAGGAAGTAGCAAGTGTTGTTGCCAGCATGAAATTTGCAACAGATAACCATCTCTTAACAAATAGAATGATTAAATACTTTGCAGATTATCTTGATCAATTGAAAGATGAAACACCTACTCCAACTCCAGAACCGAAACCTGAAACTCCAACATCAAGCAAGGGTGACCAAGTAGCACCAGTCATTGAAGTTCCGGAATTCACAGGTGGTGTAAACGATGGCGAATCAGCTATCAATGAAGCACCAGAGTATACAGGAGTAGTAGGGACAGCAGGAGATGAAGTGGCTGTAAAAGAGGTTCCAGAGTTCACTGGAAGTGTGAATGCGGTAGAATCAGCTGTACATGAAGTTCCAGAATATACAGGTGCAATGGGAACAGCAGGTGACCAAGCAGCACCTACGGTAGACAAACCAACTGGGGACGTTCGTGTCTTATCAGATAAATCCACAGGAGTTGTAGTTGCAGGACTAGCAAGAGACTTGGCACCAGACATGCACCTTCAAGTTCAAAAAGTAACAGACCAAAGCCTACAAGGTATGGAATTTGATGCTTATTCTCTTCATTTGGTAGATAAGGATAATCATAAGGTTCAGCCGAAAGGCGCAGTCCTTGTTAGAGTACCGGTTTCTGGTGAAGTGGCTGGGGTATATTATACTGCATCAGGTGAGTCAGTAAACTTTACAAATGGTCAGGGAACAATTGAATTCACAACAAGTCAACTAGGACATTATGCTGTTGTTTATAAACAAGTTTCTAAACAAGAGTCACCATTAACTGAAGAACCTGGAACTAAGGCGCAGACTCTATCAACTGAAGAACCTGGAACTAAGGCGCAGACTCTATCAACTGAAGAACCTGGAGGAAATGCACAGACTCCATCCAATAAGGAAGTTGGAGGTAAGACACAAATTCCATCAACAGATCAATTCAATCAGAAGCAACAGAGTTCAGCAGAACAAGCAGTTGAACATCAATCAGTTGATAGGTCTAAACCAGGAATGAAGATAGAAGAAGCAAAAGAAGAAATGAAGGCTAAACTTCCAGAAACTGGTACTAGCCAGTCAGATAAGCTCTTCTTCCTTGCCAGCCTCAGTCTAGCAATGTCTGCTCTATTTCTTGCAAAGAGAAAAGAAGATTAGAATATACAAGAGTTTTCATTAAAAGGGAGCTCAAACTCTCTGCTTGTTCTAGTGGAGAAAAAAGAATACCCAGAGAGGACCTCTAGGTCCTCTCTTTTTCTAAAGGAAATGAGAACGTTTACGATTGTGAGCGTATGAAAGGAAATAGGAAAAAATGGGAAAACATTTTTTTGAGAAACGGTGTCATTATAGTATTCGTAAATTTACGATTGGTGCAGCTTCTGTTATGATTGGTGCTAGTATCTTTGGTGCTGGCATGGTTCAAGCAGCTGAAACAGAAGGACCTGCTGAGACAGAAGGAACAATAACACAGGCTCAGCCTCTGGATAAGCTGCCAGCAGATATAGCAGCAGCTATTGAAAAAGCAGAAACTGCCACTACGACAGGGGATAGTGAAACTCAACCAAGTGAGACAGAAAGTCAGCCTGAAAATACTGGAGAAACAGTTACAAAACCAACTGAAACTCCTGCTCCTAAGGAAGAAACAACTCCAAAATCAGCAGAAACTCCCAAAGAAGAAGTAGCTCCAGCAGCTAAACCTGCTGAAAAGCCAGTGGCCAAAGATTTGGTCGAAACTCCAGATGTCAATCATTTAGAAAAAGCTACTGCGACAGCGTCAAATCATGAATCCAACACACAGTACACAGCAGAAAAGGCAATTGACGGAAAACCTGATACTCGCTGGGCTACTGATCAAAATGTTGAAAAACCAACCATCGAATTTACACTTGAAAAGACAACAGTGATTAAGCATGTGGAGATTGATTGGGATCGCCGTGTTCGTGGTGAAAAAAATGATCCAAATATCAAGTCATGGAATCTTTATTACGCTGGCCAGGATGATGTGAATGGTTCGGGAGTTAAAGAATGGAAGTTAGCTTATCAAAGAACAGGCACTCCACTTCTTGATGAAAAAGTTGATTTGAAAGAGGCTATTCAAGCCAAGTACCTTAAACTTGAAATCACAGATTACCAAGCTGGTACTATGAACTGGAAAAATGTTGGTATTCAAGAAATTCGTGCCTATTCAAACATTCCGGATGCAAGCAAACCAACAGATATTCGTCAGGTGACAGAACTAGAAGTTGCTAAAGATGGAAAATCACTTGTTTTACCTAAATTACCAGGTCAAGTAAGCTTAATTGGTAGCAACAAACAGGGTGTTGTTGACCTAAATAACAAAATCTACAAACCTTTAACAGATCAAACTGTTAAGGTCATGGTCCAACAAGTCAAAGATACTCATACCTTCACAAAAGAATTTGAAGTTCTTATTAAAGGCTTGCATGCAGACGAAGGCGTTGGAACTAAACCAGCAGTTGCTCCAGCAGTTCAACAATGGTATGGAACTGAAGGAAAAACTTCTATTACATCATCTACTGTTATTTCAGTCGGAGATTCTGGATTTGGTCAAGAAGCCAAATTCTATCAGACTGACCTTGAAAGTCGTGGCTTAGAAATTGCAACAGGCAATCAGACAGCTCAAAAACGAATTGAATTTAAGAAGGTTGAAGACAAGGGATATGGTAAGGAAGGCTATGGTATCACTGTAAAAGATGGTGTTATCACTGTAGAAGCTGCAACAAATGCAGGTGCCTTTTATGCTACACGTACACTTCTTCAAATGGGAGAAAAAGATCTACAGAACGGTGAGATCCGTGACTTCCCAAGCTTCAGCCACCGTGGCTTTATGCTAGACACAGGTCGTAAGTTTATCCCTTATGATACGCTTGTGGATATCATGCTCAACATGGCTTACTACAAGATGAATGACTTGCAGTTGCACCTAAATGATAACTATATCTTCCTAAAAGAGCACTTGGCAGGTAAGAACTTAAGTCCAGAAGAAGAACTCAAGTATGTTCTAGAGCATGCTAAGACAGGCTTCCGTGTGGAGACAGATATTGTTGGTAAGGATGGACAAAAATTAACATCAGATGAGCACTATACCAAGGAAGAAATGCAAGAAATCATCAAATTAGCAAAAGCTTTGCATATCAACCTTGTTCCTGAAATTGACACACCAGGTCACGCCCTTTCATTCGTTAAAGTTCGTCCAGACTTGATGTACAAGGGTCAGCTTAGTGCGAGAAAACATAATGTAGAACGTGTAGCTATGTTGGACTTGGATAATAAGTACGAAGAAACACTTGCTTTTGTTAAGTCAGTCTATGATAAACTTCTTGATGGTCCAGATGCACCCCTTCATGGAGTTTCTACCGTTCATATCGGTACAGATGAGTACTATGGAAGTCCAGAAAGCTATCGTCGCTATGTCAATGACCTCATCAAGTATATCAAAGGAAAAGGTTATACACCACGTATTTGGGGATCACTCAGCGCCAAACAAGGAAAAACGCCAGTTGATTGGAAAGATGTAGAAGTGGATATCTGGAGCCTTGGATGGCAACGACCAGCAGCTGCAATTGCCCAAGGTGCTAAGATTATCAATATCACAGATGTTCCAACCTATAGTGTCCCAAGTGGTAGTAATAGCCAAACTGCTTATGGAGATTATGCTAACTATGAAACTCAGTACAACCGTTGGACACCAAATGACTTCTCAACAGGTGGAGGACCACGTCTAGAAGCCTCTAATCCTAATATCATTGGTGGTGGTCATGCGGTTTGGAATGATAATATTGACCTCCATGAAACTGGACTTACTTCTTACGATATCTTTAAACGTTTCTTCAAGAGTATGCAGTCTACTGCAGAACGCACTTGGGGTTCAGATCGTGCAGCTAAGACCTATGCAGATCGTATTCAACCAGCAAGTGTCTATGCACCACAATCTAATCCAGATAAGACCGTAGCTGAAGAAGATTTGTTTAAAATCAATCCTGATACTGTCAAAGATTACCTTGCTAAGAAAGTGAAGACAAGTGAAAAAGGGTTGAATTTCGATAAAGACAGTACAATCGAAGGTCTAGTTGGTGACGCAGGACCAAGTCATGTCCTGAAAATGGATGTTACTGTAACTGGTGACGGTGAACAGACCTTCTCAACAAGTGGCAATAATCAACTTTATCTTGCAGATAAGGATGGCTACCTTGCCTATACTTTTGAGCAATTCCATATTCAATTCAACAAGAAACTTGAAAAGAACAAACGTTATCAAATCTCTGTTGTAACGAAACCACAATCGACAGAAATTTATGTAGATGGTGAAAAGGTTGAACGTATTGCAAATCCAGCTAATCCTCGTTTTGCTCATAATAGCTTGGTTCTACCACTTGAAACGATCGGTGGTTTCAAAGGAATCTTGCATAGTGCTGAGTTGTCAAATGAACCATTTGTAAATCCACGTTTGATTCCAAATAATCATTTTACAGTTTCTGCAACTAGTCAAGAATTACCAGGTACCAATGCAGAAGGTCCAGTAGAAAAAGCCTTCGACAATGATCCAAACACCTTCTGGCATTCAAAATGGTCTGGACATCAAGCACCATTCACAGTTGCTATGAACTTGAAAGCAAGTGAAAAAGTCAATGGTTTGACTTATCTTCCACGTCCAGGTGGTGGTAACGGAGTCGTGACATCTTACGAAATCTATGCTCAAAAAGATGGTCAAATGGTTAAAGTTGCTTCAGGAACTTGGGAAAACAATGCCAAAGAGAAAACAGTTAACTTTGATGCAGTTGAAACGGATAAGGTAGAGTTAAAAGTTCTAGCAGGTGTTGCAGGATTTGGTAGTGCTGCAGAAATTCAACTTCTGAAACCAGTTTCTACTACCAATGCAGAAGAGCCAGTTAGTCCAGAGAAACCTGTGACTCCAGAAAAACCTAAAGTTGAAGAAGTAAGCGATGGTACAACTGAACTTGCGGATAACTTTGTAGCTACGAAACCTACAAGTGACGAGGCGGTTGCTGCAGCATCGAAAAGTCAAGATTACCTTAAGAAAGAGTACAAGGTCTTCCCAACGCCACAAAAAGTAACTTACGATGAAGGTGTTACAAAACTCCATAAACAAGTCAATCTTGTTATGGGGGATAATTTGGATATCTATACTCGTAACCGCTTGAAGAGTGTTTTACAAGATCATCAAATCTCATACACAAGCAGTCAATCAGCAGTGGCAGGTGCTACCAACATCTACCTTGGTGTTCATGGTCAAAATTCCCAAGCTGAAAAAGAAGTGTCTGGAATTTCTCAAGGACTCTTTGATAAGATTGATGCCTATGCCTTGTCAATCAAGAACAATACAATCTCTATCGTCGGTAAAGATACAGATGCTGTCTTCTACGGTTTGACAACTCTCAAACACATGCTTAATGAAAGTGAAGCTCCAGTCTTGCGTAACGTAACAGTTGAAGACTATGCTGAAATTAAGAACCGTGGCTTTATCGAAGGATACTATGGTAACCCTTGGAGCAATGCTGATCGTGCTGAGTTGATGCGTTATGGTGGTGACTTGAAGTTGACCCAATACTTCTTTGCACCAAAAGATGATCCATATCACAATAAGAAATGGCGTGAACTTTATCCAGAAGAAAAACTAGCTGAAATTCGTGAATTGGCACGTGTCGGAAACCAAAACAAGACTCGTTATGTGTGGACCATCCACCCATTCATGAATAACCGTATCCGTTTTGGCAACGATGCTGACTACCAAAAAGACCTTGAAACTATTAAAGCTAAATTCACTCAATTGATGGATGTCGGTGTTCGTGAGTTCGGTATTTTGGCCGATGATGCCCCAAGTCCAGTTGGTGGCTACAATAGCTACAACCGCTTGATGAAGGACATGACAGACTGGTTGACTGAAAAACAAGCAACTTATGGTGGCCTTCGTAAGGAAATGATCTTTGTCCCAGGTCAATATTGGGGTAATGGCCGTGAAGATGAGTTGAAAGCACTCAATGAAAATCTTCCAACTTCAACCTCTATGACCCTTACTGGTGGTAAGATCTGGGGTGAAGTATCCGAAAGCTTCCTCTCTAACCTTAAGAACAATCTGACTGCAGGTGGTAAGACCTATCGTCCAGTTTCTCTATGGGTCAATTGGCCTGTTACAGATAATTCTAAACAACACTTAATCTTAGGTGGTGGTGAGAAATTCCTTCATCCAAATGTTGATCCTAGTCTTCTTTCAGGTATCATGTTGAATCCAATGCAACAATCTGAGCCTTCTAAGATTGCCCTCTTCTCTGCAGCTCAATATGCATGGAAACAATGGAAATCAGAAGAAGAAGCTAAGAAAGTAAACGATATTGCCTTCAACTTTGTTGAAAATGGTAAGTTTACAGATAGCGAAGCATCTCTTGCCTTCCGTGAGCTTGGTAAACATATGATCAACCAAAACATGGATGGTCGTGTTGTGAAGTTGGAAGAGTCTGTTGAACTTGCACCGAAATTGGCGGCCTTCATGTCTAAGTTGAAAGCTGGTCAAGATGTTGGTGCAGAGCGTGAAGGCTTGCGTGCAGAATTTGCGAAACTAAAAGCTGCAGCTCAACTTTATAAAGCATCTGGTGATGAAAAGATGCGTGCTCAAATCCATTATTGGTTGGACAATACTATTGACCAAATGGATGCCTTGAGTGCTCTCCTTGATGGTACAGAAGCTATCGAAAAGAACGATTCTGCAAAACTTTGGGATAGTTACTACAAGGGCTTGAAACTCTACGAACAATCACAAACTTATACTTTCCATTATGTAGATCATGATGAAAAAGCTGAGTTAGGTGTTCAACACATCCGTCCATTCTTGCTTGGACTGCGTGAAATCTTGGCAACAGAAGTTCAAAAAGCCTTGCATCCAGACCAAGTTATCAGTACATTTATCACAAACCGTACAGGTGTAGAAGGCGGACTTGCTGAGGTAACTGATGGAGATTTGGGAACTCATGCATTAATCAAATCGCCAAACAGTATCAAGACTGGTGATTACATTGGTTTGAAATTTAACAAAGCTGTTCCACTCCAAAACTTGACCTTTGCAATGGGAACTCAAGCAAATCCTCGTGATACCTTTAACAATGCTAAGGTTGAGTACCTAAATGAAAATGATGAGTGGGTAACACTTTCAGAACCAAGCTATACTGGAAATGAATCTCTTATTAAATATGAAAAACTCAATATTCGTGCCAAGGCTGTTCGAATGATTGCGACTTCAGATCGTGATAATACTTGGTTTGCTGTAAGAGAAATTGCTGTTAACCGCCCTGTGGAAGTTACTCGTGCTAAACAGGCAGCTACTGTGACGATTAGTCCAAATCTTATGTACAAGTACAATACGACAGTTGGTCAGATTACAGACGGTCGTGACAATACTGAAGCCATGCTTGCGAATGCTGATCGAACTGATACAACTCCAGTAAATAGTTGGGTACAACTAGACTTAGGCGAAGTCAAACCTGTGACTAAGGTTCGTCTCCACCAAGGTTCAGGAGATAAATTAGCAGAAGGTGTTCTTGAATATTCTGCAGATGGTAACTCATGGCAAGAATTGGATCGCTTGACTGGTGAACAAACCAAAGAAATCGAAACTCCAATTTCAGCTCGCTATGTCCGTATTCGCAATACTAAGAACACCAACCTATGGTGGCGTATCGCTGACTTCTCAGTTGAAACACGTACAGGCAATAGCCAATTGACTGATACAAATGTTGAGAACTTGAAGTCAACTCCAGTTTATGACAGCCTAGGCCGTTATAATATGCAAATTCCGAGCGGAACAAAACTTCCAGCTAAAAGTTATTTGGGTATGAAACTTGATCGTCTTCACCAAGCTGAACTCATTCAAGCGGTTGGTACAGAAAACCCATCCCTTAATTTGGAATATTCTCCAAATGCCCAAGAATGGTATCCGGCTGATCAAGTGACAGATAAGTCCTTGGTACGTTATGTTCGTTTGGTCAACAAGACTGACCAAGAACAAGCAGTGACAGCAACCTCTCTACTTGTTCAGACAAAAGAAATTCAACCAACCACACTTGATTCGACATCAATGGGCATCCATCCAACATATGGTCGCAATGACGTTCGTAAGATTAAGAACTTGGATCAATTGTTCGATGGAGTTTACAATAACTTTGTAGAGTTTTCAGACTATGCGCGTAAAGATGGTCATATCACCTTGAAGCTAGGTAGTGAACGTGCAATCAAGAAAATTAGAGCTTACATTCAAGACGGCACTCAAAACTATCTCCGTGATGGTAAGATTCAAGTCAGTCAAGATGGCAAGACTTGGACAGATCTTGTGACAGTTGGTGATGGTGTTGCCAATGAGACACGTGATGATTCCTTGACAGATGGTTGGACACATGATTCTAAGATGCCAGGAAACCGCTACATCGAGGGTGAACTTGCAAGTCCAGTTAAAGCCAATTATCTCCGTGTTCTATTTACAGCTAACTATGATGCTCGTTTTGTAGGCTTCACTGAGTTGGTTATCAATGATGGCGAATTCGTGAAACCGATTAATGATCCAACTGTTCAAGGAAACAGTGGTGAAAGCCAAGGTAACCTCTACACCAACCTCGTAGATGGTAAGGTATTGACTAGCTATAAGGCTGAGAAAGAACAAGGTGAGCTGGTCTACCACTTGTCAGAACCGACAGATGTCAACCATATTCGACTTGTTTCAAGTCTTCCGCAAGGAGTGAAGGCTCGAGTATTGGCTCGAACTCTTAAATCAGATAAAAGAGATTCTTGGTCAGAAATAGGTGAGATTACCTCAAGCTTCCAAACATTTGCTGTCCGAGATAAATCTCCATTATTGGATGTGAAACTTGTTTGGGAAGGAGGTAAACCAGAGTTCTACGAAATGACGACATTCCACCAAGAACTTCCAGAGGAACCAGCCAAACCGGCTCCAACTACAAGTAAGGGTGACGAACCATCACCAGTAGTAGAAGTCCCAGAATTTACTGGTGGCGTAAATGGTGTCGAAGCAGCTGTTCATGAAGTTCCAGAATACACTCAAGCTATTGGCACAGCAGGCGATGATGTGGTTCCAGTAGTAGAAGGGCTAGAATTCAAAGGCGGAGTAAACGCAGTTGAGGCAGCTACCCATGAAGTTCCCGAGTATACTGAAGCTATTGAAAAAGCAGACAAGCTACCATCACCAGTAGTAGAAGTCCCAGACTTCAAGGGTGGCGTAAATAGCACTGAAGCAGCTGTCCATGAAGTCCCAGAATATAAAGAAACAGCAAGCCCTCAAGTCACTCCAACAGAGGAAAACTTGAAAGATTCGGTTGATAAAGTCGATGGAGATAAGATGAGCAGTGGCAATCGTGATGTTGAAACTACTGTTGAAAAGTCCGATGAATTTGCAAGTGCATCAGTGAAAACAGATCAAGCACAAAAACAAGAACAACCACAAACATCGGTTGCTAAAGTTAAAGATCAACTTCCAGCAACAGGTGGAGAAGAATCAGCTACTTTAGCCTTGTTAGGTGGTCTTGGACTAGTTCTCTCTGCCGCTTTTATCAAAAGAGGGAAAAAGGATTAAGAATTCGAAAAAGAGTTATTCAATAATCCTGGATAAACATTAATGTCACAATAAAACCACACAGTGATTTCAGTATTGAGCATCATCAAGCTGAAAGCAACACTGTGTGGTTTTTGAATAGTTGATAGTTTCGGACCAGATTCTTTATCCATTGTTAAGCTTCTCGTTATAGGATGTTGCCTCAATCTTTTTTTGTTATATTAAAATCATAAAAAAGATTGCAATTTTTTGTTCATTTTGATATATTCAATATATACAAAAAACAAACTCGATGCTTAGTTGTGTGTTCAGAAGGAAGTTATTTTTCTAAAAAAGGAAGCGCTTACTCAGCATCAAGAAAAAGAAAAGAGGATTTTAATGAACAAAAGACTTTTCGATAAACGTTGCCATTATAGCATTCGTAAATTTGCTATAGGTGCGGCATCTGTGATGATTGGGGCTAGTATATTTGGTATTTCAGCTGTACAAGCTGAGGAGGTGGCTT
>CAUPZW010000020.1:0-35935 GCA_963515655.1 Streptococcus mitis | reverse complement strand
AGCAAGATAGACAACCTAGAAAGCTTGCCCAATTACGCATAAAACTCCCAGAATTAACTGGGAGTTAGCTAGTTTCTATTCTATTTATGTATATTTCAACCGTCGTCCCTTTTGAGGTGACAGAATCGATCTTCATCTGGTAATCTTCTCCAAAATGAAGTTTGAGCCGCTGATCAACATTTTGAAGACCAACTCCCCCACGTTTGAGTTGACTCTGACTACTATCGCCCGCAGCTTGGAAACCAACGCCATCATCCTCAATACGGATGACCAAGCCCGAATCCTGTTCCTGGACAGAAACTCTAATATGGCCCTGACCTTCCTTTTCTTTAATGCCATGGTAAAGAGCGTTTTCTACAAGGGGTTGTAGCACTAACTTAGGCAAGACGAGCTTATCAAAGGCAGGATTTTCTTCAATCTCGTATTCCAGCTTATCCCCATAGCGTTGTTTCTGAATAAAGAGATACTGGCGGACATGATTGATTTCGTCAGACAGACAAATCAAGTCCTTACCTTGATTGAGCGCCAAGCGGAAATAGGTTGCCAAGGACTTGGTCACCTGAACCACTCGCTGACTGTCCTGAAATTCAGCCATCCAGATGATAGTATCCAAGGTATTATAAAGGAAATGCGGATTAATCTGGCTTGATAGGGCTTGAAGTTGGTACTGACGGGTCGTTTCTTCCTGCCTGCGAATATCTATCATCAACTGATCAATCTGATCCAACATGGCATTGAACTGGCGAGTCACCTCTCTCAATTCATAAGCACCCGCTTCCTTGGCACGAAGATTTTGAGCACCAGAAGCAATTTCCAGCATGGTTTCTCTCAACTCCCTTAAAGGAGCAATCCAGCGTTTAAGAGTAAGCCACACCAAGTAGAGACAGGCAAGAAGAGATGTGACACTGGCTCCAAGCAAGGTCAACATGAGTTGACTCCGAACCTGGTCTAACTTTTCCAATGATGACACGCCAAGCACCGTCCAATCAGTTCCTGCAATCTTTTCCTGACTGACGTAGGATTGGTGGTCTAGCGTATAGCCCTGCCCCGTTTCAATATAGGGTTTCATAGCCTCCATTTCGCTAGACGAACTATAAACTGTGTGTTGAGGATGATAAACAAATTCATGGTTTTCATTGATGATAAAGGCAAAACCCTGCTGACCCAACTGAAGTTGGTTGAGATAGGCTTCCAGAGTTTCATAAGAAATATCCAAACGAAGCACGCCTAGATTAGCTCCCTTTGCATCAACAAGTTCTTGAGTGACAGAAATGACCCATTGACTATCTGATTTACGAGCTGGTGTCAAAACAGGCTTAGCTCCCTGATGAATGGCCTTTTGGTACCAATCCTCAGCCATCATATCAGAGGAAGTTTTCATCTGCACACTATCATCTGTAGAAATAACCTGACCGGATTTGGTGACCAGTACAACAGCTTTCAAATCTTGGTCTGCCTTCAAGATAGTCAAAAACAGATTTTGGATTCCCTCAACCTTGTCTTCACTGGGATTCTCAGCATAGGCTAGAATATCTGCCTGCTGGGTCAAACTAGTCGAGGTGGTTGCTAATTTTTTGATATAAGACTGGATAAAGTGGCTAGTTTGACTGATAGTCGTTTGGCTATTACCCTCAATAGTAGCCTCAATGACTGAAGAACTAGATTGATAGTAGAAAGTTCCAACCAGAGCTAGGAGAATGAGAAAGACTAGAAAGATGGAAATAACCATTCTGACTAGAAGAGATGAACGCTTCATCGACCTTCCCCCTTCTTAAATTGACGAGGTGTCACACCTGCAATCTGTTTAAAGCGTTGGGTAAAGTAATTCATATCTTCAAAGCCAACCTTTTCTGCTATCTCGTAAATCTTCAGGTCTGTAGTTAAAAGTAAGAGCTTGGCTTGTTTGACACGCTCTCTCACCAGATAATCCTGAAAAGGCAGGCCCAACTCTTTCTTAATCAAAGAACTCAGATAAGTCGGACTAAAGCCCAAGTCACTGGCTAAAGACTTTAAACTAAATTGGCTATCAGCTAGATGAGACTGAATTTTCTGGGCTATGTTTCCTTCAAACTTATCAGTTAGTAAATCTTGTAACTGCTCTTCTTTCTCTTCCTTGTCCAATTTTTGCTTGATTTTCCCCAACATTTCCTCAATATCCTGACGAGAAAAGGGTTTGAGCAGGTAGTCATCCACACCGAGTTTGACAGCAGAAAGGGCATAATCAAAATCATCGTAACCTGTCAAAAAAACTAGATGAACCTGAGGATAGGTTTCTCGTACCAGACTGGCCAACTGGATGCCATTTAGCTGAGGCATATTGATATCGGTTAAAATGATATCTGGCACCTGCTTTTGTATCAATTCCCAAGCCTGCCTTCCATTTTCAGCCTGACCGATGATTTCCATATCGTAGGCTGCTACATTGACCAGCTTGGTCAAGCCTTGTCTTACCAGATATTCATCTTCTACGATTAAGATTGTGTAGGTCATGCTTCTCTCCTTTGTCACTTACTAGTATCAGTATAGCAAAATTCTCCTCTAACTGCTTAGGAAAGCCCTCTTAATCGACATAGTCTAGTAAATAAGCGTAGCCTTTTTCTTCCATTTGGTCTTTGGGAATAAATCGGATAGAGAGACTATTGATACAGTAGCGCAAGCCACCCTTGTCCTGAGGCCCATCTGTAAAGACATGGCCAAGGTGAGAATCTCCAACTCGGCTCCGCACTTCCATGCGTGTCATATTGTAAGACTTATCTTCCTTGTAAGTTGCAACATCTGGACTGATGGGTTGGGTAAAACTAGGCCAACCACAACCAGACTCAAACTTGTCCTTTGATGAAAAGAGGGGTTCTCCAGTTGCCACATCCACATAGATACCAGATTCAAATTTATCCCAGTAGCGGTTTGAAAAAGCTCGTTCTGTTTGATTTTTCTGGGTGACTGCATACTCTTCAGGTGACAGGGTCTTTTTCAATTCTTCATCACTTGGTTTGGGATATTTGCTGGCATCAATGACGGGATAGGCCGCCTGATTGACATTGATATGACAGTAGCCATTTGGATTTTTTTTGAGATAGTCTTGGTGGTAATCCTCTGCCACTACAAAATTCTTCAAAACCTCCTTTTCAACTGCTAGAGGTTGGTCGTATTTCTTAGCAACTTCATCAAAAATTTGGTTGATTACCTCTAAATCCTTGTCATCTGTGTAATAAACACCAGTACGGTACTGGGTTCCCACATCATTTCCTTGTTTATTTTTGCTGGTTGGATTGATAATGCGGAAGTAATGAAGCAGGATTTCCTTGAGGGAAATTTGCTTGGCATCATAGGTAACATGAACAGTTTCCGCATGACCTGTTTGATTAATCAATTCGTACTTGGTTGTTTCTCCTCTACCGTTCGCATAGCCTGAAACGGCATCTGTCACCCCGGGAACGCGTGAGAAGTATTCCTCCACTCCCCAGAAACAACCTCCAGCTAGATAAATTTCGTGCAAGTCTGCATCTTTTCTCACTTCTGTTTTTTTCACTGTTTTTCCTCCTTGGCTAACTGATGCTTTCTCAATTTGCGAGCTATCTGTCTGCCCTGCATTTCGCATCAATAGAAAATAGAAACCGCTTATGGCTAGGAAAAAAATCCCGGCCAAGACAAACAATTTTACTTTATCATTCATGACCTTTCTCTACCCCATTTCTTTCAATGTCTTTAAAATCATATCCTTATCCATAAAACCTGGTTGCGTTTTGACCAGCTTGCCTTCCTTGTCTATAAAAGCTTGAGTTGGGTAAGAACGGACACCATAACTTTCCAAAAGTTTTCCTGATGGGTCAATTAGAACTGGAATATTTTTATAATCCAAGCCCTTGTACCAGTTCTTAAATTCTGCTTCAGCTTGTTCCCCCTTGTGTCCAGGAGACACTACCGTCAAGACCACATAATCATCACCAGCATCTTTAGCGATTTCATCCGTGTCAGGAAGACTAGCTAGACAGATGGAACACCAAGAAGCCCAGAATTTGAGATAGATTTTCTTGCCCTTGTAATCAGACAAGCGATAAGTCTTACCATCTACTCCTGTCAGCTCAAAATCAGCAACCGCCTGACCTTTAGTCGCAGTTTGCGAACTGACTTGTTCTGTTTTTGTTTGCTCCTTCATAGTAGACTCGTCTGACATGTTTTTAGCTGAACAAGCTGCCAAGCAACAGATTGAGCCGACTCCAAGGAGACATGTTTGCCATTTTTTCATTTCTTTTTCCTCTCTATTCAAATAATGTAGTCAAAATGGAAGCATTTCCCAAAAGCACCAAGATTCCCATCACGATAATGAGGAAACCACCCACTTTTTTGAGTATTCCAAGATAAGGATGGAGTTTTCGGAAATGTTTCAAGACATAGCTGGAGGCTAGAGCTAGAACCAAAAATGGTAGTGCCAAACCCAGCGTGTAAAGTAACATGAGACCAGCTCCCTGCCAAGCACCTGAACCACCTGAAGCCGCCAAGGCCAAAACAGAGCCAAGAACTGGCCCCACACAAGGCGTCCAAGCAAAACTAAAGGTCAACCCCAGTAAAAATGCCTGACTATAACCCTTACCCTTTTGCCCCTGTCTCTTTAATTGTAGCCTTCTTTCCTTGTAGAGTCCCTTCAAATGTAAGACTTCCATCTGGTGCAAGCCCAAGAGAATGATAACCGCACCCGTCACATACTGAAACCAAGAGACATACAAAAGGTCTCCTAAAAAACCAGCACCATATCCCAGTAAGATAAAGATAAAAGAAATACCCGCTATAAAGGCCAGAGTTCGCAATAAACTAACAACTGAGATTGAAAATTTGGCACTGGAAGCCTGAGCACCATCTTTGTCATCCAACAAGACCCCTGCATAAACCGGTAACAAGGGTAAAATACAAGGAGAAAAGAAGGAAAGAATTCCAGCAAGAAAAACACTGATAAAAAAGATTATATTATCCATTGCCTTCCTCCATTCTTTGATTTGATAGGACTATTATAGCTCCAAAAATCAAGAAAAAATAGGGACAATGATAGGGAAAAATAGGAATTTAATCAGGTAATACTTCAAAGAAATCAAAAAAACATGAGTAAAAGGGTAAGCTATCTTACGTTTTCGAGCCAACATCTAGTAAACTAAAAAACAGATTCTTCCATCTATCGCGGAAAAATCTGTCATTGATTTATTGATTTACAAAAACTCCAACCACGCTTTGCGAACCTCGTCTTTGCTGGTTTCTCTGTATTTTTTAGTTCCAAGAATGCCATTATTGTGAAGTTCTTACAATAGTGCCTCAAACTCAGCGACGGTCATGCCTAATTGCGCACTCGCAACCTCTGCTGTTAAAAGATGCTGGCGAACAAGATTTACTAACCCTTTTTTTAGTCCCTGTTCAATACCTTCTGCCCTAGCTGTTTCCAAGGCATAGTCCTGCGCTAACAAGGCTTGTTCTTCGCGTCTGCGTTGTTCACTAAACATTTTCCTGTCCTCCTCGGACCAGCTCTTATAGTCCAGCAGTTGGTCTGCCTGGCTGATGGCTCGCTCGGGTTCTTGGGTAAAGGGCTTGTTACCGAAAAATTCCAACCACGGCTTGCGAACCTCGTCTTTGCTGGTTTCTCTGTATTTTTTTAATTCCAAGAATGCCATCTTGACTAGATGGTTTTCCTGACCATTGTTGGTAATGGTTAAAACTTCACCTGTCGTGTCCTCTCGCATACTGAAGCTATGAAAAGCCAAATCATCTGAGAAATAATTACTATCTACAATAGCTATTGCGTAAACAGGTGCAATATGTTTGTAACTCTGGTGTGTATCACCTTCACGTTGGCGAATTTTTTCAAGATTTTGATTAACCTGACTGCACAGATAAGCCCACAAACGATTAATAAAAAAATTCTGATGATGAACTTGGATTTCGATAATAACCTGCGTGCCATTATCCAACTCCGCTAAGACGTCTATACTGGTATAGAAATCCTGCGCCGAGTACGGCAGGGAAGGTAAGACATGAATGTTACTTCCCTCCAAAATAGTCACATTTTTTGCTGGTAAGTCCAGCATATCGCGAATAAATTGACAAGTGATTTCTGGATTGCTAAAGATTTTCTTAGCAACCAAATCATTGGTTGGGCTGATGCCCGGATGTCTTAGAATCATCCTTTTCCTCCTTTTATTATACCACAGTTTTATACTCAATGAAAATCAAAGAGCAAACTAGGAAACTAGCCGCAGGCTGTACTTGAGTACGGCAAGGCGACGTTGACGTTGTTTGAATTTGATTTTCGAAGAGTATTAAATCTAGTTTTACTAGATTCACTGACTCTATCTATTTATTCGGAAAAGAAAGGATAAATGAAAAAAATAAGAACAGCGGATAAGCAATAAATTTTAAGCTTAACAGTCTTCCCTACTTACCTGGTAATAAATAAGATCAGCAAGATAGACTTTTCTCTCTACACCATTGGTAATAGTCTTGAGATAGGACATTCCAGCCTTCTCCATAACACGACCTGAAGCTGGATTGAGACTAGCATATCGTGCTCTAACATTTTGAAAACCTGCTTGAGTAAAACAAAAGTCCAATACAGCTTTCAAGGCCTCTGTCATCATACCATGACCCCAGTATTTCTTGCCTAGCACATAGCCAATTTCACAACTTGAATCATCCTCATCTATCTTAACGATACTGATATCTCCTATCACTTGCTCTGGGTTTTCTTTGAGACAAATAGCCCATTTGTAATAGTTGGGATTTGTATAGGAGGCAACCCAATTACGAATCGAGTTTCGAGTCACCTCGACATCAGGATGAGGTTCCCAGGTGACATAGGTCAGATTCTCAGCAGATGAAGCCCAATTCTGAAACATGGCTTCTGCATCACTTTCCACAAATCGTCTCAAAACCAAAAGGTCTGTCTGCAAGATTTGCGTACCGATAGCTTTCATGACGCTACCTCGCTTTCTAATAGATGATTCTCTGTCCAGTCAGCATTGAAATTTGTTTTGCTTTTGAATTTCAAGGCTCAAGCTAAAAAGATCCACTGGACCTTCCTCGCTTACTTGTTTACATACTCGGGGGAAAAAGGTTAAGCTTAATAACAGCTAGAAAACGAGTTTTCATCTAATCTCTTGACGCAGTCGCTGTCTGGTTTGAAATGCGCTCTAGCAAGCTTTTTCAAACCTAGTCATCGTTGCGGGGGTGAGACGACGAAATCGAACTCTTCGAGTTACCAGACCTTCTCTCACTTTCTTATTTCAAGGTGAGAGGCTGAAAACCTCCACTGAAGGTTATTCCTGCTCTCGAGTTTCAGGGCAAGAAGCTAAAAAGGTCCCCCGGACCTTTTTACTCCCAAAAGTCATCAAATACGGTGATTGGTAGGTGTCGTTTATGTTGACCTTTGTGCCACCAGTTTTCGATAGTCGTTTGGGCTTCTGGGCTGATTGTTTTGCCTTCTAGGTAGTCATCAATTTCTTCATAGGTAACTCCAAGTGCAACTTCATCAGCTAGGCCTGGTTTGTCTTCTTCTAGGTCTGCTGTTGGGATTTTTTCATAGAGGGCTGGGTCTGCACCAAGTTCCTTCAATAGTTGTTTTCCCTGGCGTTTATTGAGGCGGAAAAGAGGTAAAATATCCGCACCACCGTCACCAAACTTGGTAAAGAAACCTGTGATATTTTCCGCAGCATGGTCTGTTCCAATGACCGCTCCGCTATGGGAACCTGCAAGGGCATATTGGGCAATCATACGGCAACGAGCCTTGATATTGCCCTTGTTGAAGTCTGAAACAGGGCTTTCTGTCGCTTCAACTGCAGCTGTCATAGCATCTGCAGACTCCTTAATATTCACCACTAAACTGACATCTGGCTGGATAAAGGCTAGGGCTTTTTGAGCATCTGCTTCGTCGGCTTGTACTCCATAAGGCAGGCGGACAGCGATAAATTTGTAGCTATCATCGCCCGTCTCTGCTCGCAGTTCTTCCATAGCTAATTGAGCCAATCGACCTGCTAAGGTTGAATCTTGTCCCCCAGAAATCCCAAGTACAAAGGTTTTAAGAAAGGGATGTTTTTTCAGATATCTCTTTAAGAAATCAATAGAACGACGGATTTCTTCCTGGGCATCAATCACTGATTTGACACCCAGTTGCTGAATAATAGTCTCTTGCAAACTCATTCTTCTTCTCCTTCGCCGAGGGCTTCCTTGCGCATCTTGTCAATCAAGTCCATCTTGTCTTGCCATACATCACGCGCCAAATCCACTGGATAGTGTTGCGGATTGAGTACACGCTTGTACTCATCCCAAAGCTTGTCAAATTCCTTACGAGCATAGTCCTGAATCTCAGTCAAACTAGGCAAGCTGTAAATCAATTTCCCATCTTTGAAGATATCCACCAAGAGAGGAACAGCGTCAAAATTACGAACGGTCTTCTTGATGTAGGTATAAGTCGGATGGAACATCTTGATTTCTGTCATGCTGGCAACATCTACGCCGTCATAAGTGATATAATCGCCTTCTGACTTGCCTTTTTCACGACTGGTAATGCGCCACACCTGCTTCTTACCTGGCGTCGACACTTTTTCCGCATTATTAGACAGCTTGATGGTATTACGCATATTACCATTTTCATCTTCGATCGCAACAATCTTGTAAACTGCACCAAGAGCTGGCTGGTCATAGGCTGTAATCAGCTTGGTTCCCACGCCCCAGACATCAATCTTGGCCTTTTGCATCTTAAGGTTGAGGATGGTATTTTCATCAAGGTCATTTGATGCATAAATCTTAGCATCAGTAAATCCTGCCTCGTCCAGTTGTTGACGAACTTTTTTAGAAATATAGGCAATGTCTCCAGAGTCAATGCGGACACCAAGGAAATTAATCTTGTCACCAAATTCACGCGCAACCTGAATGGCAGCTGGCACACCGATACGAAGGGTGTCATAGGTATCCACAAGAAAAACGCAATTTTTGTGGGTCGCAGCATAAGCCTTGAAAGCTTCATAGTCATTGCCATAAACCTGTACCAAGGCATGGGCATGAGTCCCCAAGACAGGAATGTCAAAGAGTTTACCAGCACGCACGTTGCTGGTTCCATTGGCGCCACCAATCACCGCTGCGCGTGTTCCCCAGATGGCCGCATCCATTTCTTGAGCCCGACGTGTCCCAAACTCCATCAAAGGTTCATCTTCAATGACCGAACGAATACGAGCTGCTTTAGTAGCCACCAAGGTCTGGTAGTTGACGATATTCAAAAGAGCCGTTTCGACCAATTGACATTGGGCTAGAGGGCCTTCAACTTGCACAATCGGTTCATTAGCAAAGACCAAGTCCCCTTCTTGTGCAGAACGAACGGTCAACTCCAACTTGAAATTGCGAAGATAGTCCAAGAATGCCCCATGATAGCCTAGCGACTCCAAATAGGCAATATCACTATCTGAAAAACGCAGATCTCCAAGATAACTCACAATTCTTTCTAAACCTGCAAAAACCGCATAGCCATTCTTAAAAGGCTGTTGGCGGAAATAAACCTCAAAGACCGCCTTTTTATTGTGAATTCCTTGGTCAAAGTAAACCTGCATCATGTTAATCTGGTACAAGTCCGTGTGCAATGTTAAACTATCATCTGAGTACATACTTTTCCTACTTCCTTAGCTAGAAACTCATGAAAATTTTCAAGAACTTTCACATATTCCAATAAATTAGTACTATTATATCACATTTTAGCTGTATTGAGAAAAGAGCAACAAGCTATTCACCACTCTCCAGTTCATCCATGTCTTGCTCAAACTTTTTCTGAGCCCATTCTCCATAGCTCTTCAGACCAAGATTGCCAATAAAGACCCAGGGAAGGTAAATGACATAAGTAATTGCCCAAGCAGATAGGTATTTAACGTTCAAAGGATTGTGCTGATAAATTTCTATGTTGAATTGATAATTCTGCAACATCAATAGAGTTGTAATCGCCAAGGTTAAGAAAAAACAACCCAAAATCGTAAAATGAAAACGACTATAGTAGGTCACTCCCAGATAACGGGCACGATTGAAAAAGAAGAAAATTCCTACTATCAGAGTATAGACTAGAAAATTCGGATTAAAAAGAGAGGGAGCTAATACAGCCACCAAATAGCTTAGAAGCACAAGCCCAATGAAGAGGGTAAAGGATTCTGCCCCAGCTTTATTGATTAGTTGCTCTTCTCTTTCGTCAAGTAATTGATAATGAATGAATTTAGTTACCATCTTCTTCCTCCCAAACTTGCTGATTTCTGCGATTCAAGTATAGGATCACTCGGTCCATAGAATAACTCCCAACGAGATAGATGATAACTGCTAGAAGCACTTTTAGGGAGTACTTCCAAGTCAATAGATTGACCAGTTCCTCGCGATTTCCTACGATATCAATCAATAAAATCACTATAGAAAATCCCAAAGCAGATAAAATTCTTTCTTTTCCAGTATTCTCAACAATATCTCGAATATCAATTCCTACATACATGCGGCGAATAATGGCATACAAACCGACTCCAATCAATAAAAGTAATTCTGGTAAATAGGATAGAAGCGTTAAATTAAAAATATAAACTTTGGCAAAAATTTCCAGTGCCAAAAATAGGTACATACCCAAGAGAATTTCTCCTGAAATATTTCCATCCAATTTTTCCGTACGTTCATCTTTGATAACAAGTTTTTTTCTATTTTTCATCTTCTTCCTCCCAAAATAATTGATCCAAAGTTTTGCCTAAACATCTGCAAATGGACTGGCAGAGGGAAAGACTGGGATTGTATTTCCCCGCCTCTATCAAACCAATAGTCTGGCGCGTCACCCCAACAGCCTCTGCCAGTTGACCTTGTGTTAAATCAAGCTCTACACGAGCTAATTTTAATTTTAAATTTTTAGCCACCTGCGTCCTCCTTATAGTTTTAAAAAGTTGCGCCTCTTTTTAACATCATTATATCATATATCTAACTTAATGCAATATATAAATGTCATTTCGTAAAGTTTTATTAACAAAAACTCTCTACCACAAAAGATAGAGAGTTTTCTGCTTATTCAATTTTTTTCAAAACATCTACAGCATCGTAGGATTTCACATCTAATGTTGTATTATCCTCAATATCGTCTAGAAAGATACAATTTATAGGTTATAACCGCCACTTAACGAGAATCTCCTTAAATATTACCCATATCCAGTATTATATCCATCAGTCCACCTCCATACTTATATGCGAGTCTCTCTTTGTATTATACCTTCATATTCACCTTACAAATCCTTTTGATAATAATATCTTTGCCCAATGTAGGGATAGTCTTGTAAGGTAAAGACTTCTTTGTAGCCATGCCTTTTATAAAAATCTGGTGCTTGAAACTGGTAGGTATTGACAAAAGCAAAACGACAGTTTCGATTCTTAGCTTCAATTTCTACTTGCTGCAATAGTCTTGAACCGATTCCTTGCCCTCGCAGTTCCTCTTTTACAAATAAATACTCGATTTCTAGCCAATTTCCAAAAGTCTCTGCTATCAAACCTGCCAGGAGATTGCCCTTTTCATCTTCGACATAAAGATTAAGTGACTCACTTTCAGCCTCTTCTCTTTTTGAACGGTTATAAGCACGAATCAGATTCCCTATTTCTTGTGATTTATGGGATTCCTTATTTTCCAATCTAAAGTACATCTAAACCTCCTCAAACACTATTACAGCTTGATTATAGTCTTATTTCAATAAACTGTCAAACTAGAAAAAACTCACCAACCTAAGTTGATGAGTCTCAAATCTATTTTCTAAATTTCCACTGGCTATAAATCCCGAAACCGATAATCCAGATAGCTGATCCGATTGCTCCGACAAATGTAGACTCTTGTAAAAAGAGGGTTACAAAGACGAAGGCAAAGAAGAGCATGGTTAAGGGATTTAGGAAACGATAATGGGGCATGAGATAACCATCCGCCATAAAGTCTGGTGACTTGCGGTATTTAAGATGAGCCACCATAATCAAGATATAAATGGCGATATAGACACCAGACGACGATGCCGTAATCAAGGCAAAGGCATCCGAAACTCCTGGCAAGACATTGATAAAGGCTGCTAGGGCAATCAAAATCGCTGAAGCGATGATAGCATTTTGTGGCACATTGTGTCTAGAGAGAGTATCTGCCTTAATTGCTTTTAGGAAGCGATTTGGCGAATCATGGGCAATCTGGTATAAATGACGTCCTGTTGAATAAAGGGTTGAGTTAAGAGCAGATGCTGCTGAGGTCAAAACGACGAAGTTAATCAAGGCTGCCGCCCACTTGATACCTGCCAATTCAAATACTGTAACAAAAGGTGAATCAGTCGATGCAAGTTCGCGCCAAGGAATGATAGCCATAATGGCTAAGAGGGCACCACCGTAGAAAAAGGCGATACGCAAAGGAATTTCCTTAACAGCTTTTGGCAAGACCTGGCGTGGATTTTTTGTTTCTGAAGTCGTTACCCCAATAAACTCAATCATGAGGTAGGCAAAGAACACCATCTGGAAGGCCATGACAAAGTTCACTCCACCATTTGGGAAGAGGGAGAAATTGTCGGCGATATTAGCTAAACTTGCTACTCCATGAGGTGTCTTAAAGCCTGTCAAGACCATAAAGACTCCTGTGGTAATCATGGCTAAAATAGCCACAATCTTGACCATAGCAAACCAAAACTCAACTTCCCCAAAGAGCTTAACCGCAATCAGATTGACCAAGGCTAGAATGGTCAAAAATCCAATCTCAATCATCCAACTTGGCCAGCTAGGGAACCAGAACTGAACATAGTGAGAGATGGCAGTGATTTCCGCCATACCGATAAAGACAACAGATAGCCAGTAAGACCAAACTGAGAAATAACCCCAGCCCTTACCCAAATGACGCGTGATAAAGTTGATAAAGGTATGTTGCTCAGGATCTTGATAAAGCATTTCCCCAACCGCACGCATCATGAGGAACATGAAGGCCCCAGTAATCATATAAATCAGCACAATAGAAGGACCTGTTAGGCTGATAGAGCGACCTGCTCCCAAAAAGAGTCCTGTTCCGATTGTTCCAGCAATGGCCATAACCTGCACGTGACGATTGGTCAGACCACGCTCCATCTTATTTTTTTTCTTCTTTGAACTCATATCGTCTCCAATTCAATTTAATTTATACTCAATGAAAATCAAAGAGCAAACTAGGAAGCTAGCCGCAGGCTGTACTTGAGTACGGCAAGGCTACGCTGACGTGGTTTGAATTTGATTTTCGAAGAGTAGCAAAATGGAAAAAGGAGTGAGTGAAGCGCATCGCCTCCCCACTCCTTTTTTCTGTTTTAGGCTGTTTTTTCAACCTTCAAGATTTTTACATCATAGCTACCAACAGGGGTTTCAATGGTTGCTGTATCACCTGTTTTCTTGCCAATCAAGGCTTGTCCAATTGGGCTTTCATTTGAAACCTTACCCGCAAAGGCATCCGCACCAGCTGAACCTACGATAATATAAACTTCTTCTTCGTCCTCACCAATTTCTTGGATAGTGACTGTTTTACCAATCGCTACTTCATCTTGAGCAACTGAGTCGCTATTGACGATTTCAGCATAACGAATTTTTGTTTCCAAGCTAGAGATTTGTCCTTCAACAAAGGCCTGTTCATCCTTAGCTGCTTCGTATTCACTGTTTTCAGAAAGGTCACCGTATGAACGGGCAATCTTAATGCGTTCTACCACTTCTGGACGGCGAACCAATTTCAATTCTTCTAATTCTTTTTCAAGTTTTTCCTTTTCCTCAAGGGTCATAGGATATGTTTTTTCTGCCATTTTTCTCAACTTTCTTCTAATGATATTCTCTAAAGAAAATTATGTGAAGTATCACATAATTTTAGTTTGTTTGGTTTAACTTACTGTTGACATGTTCAGCGACATTACGATCATGCTCCTCCTGAGTAGCAGCATAATAGACCTTGCCATCTGTAACATTAGCTACAAAGTATAAGTTATCACTCTTAGTCTGATTAATACTTGCCTCGATGGCATCCAAACTTGGACTATCTACTGGACCTGGCATCAAACCAGCTTTCGTATAAACATTATACGGTGAATTAATTGTCGTATCAATTCCAGCATCATCAGCAAGACTAATCTTCTGACCAAGTTTTCCTTGGGCATACAAGATGGCAATATTGCTTTGAAGTGGCATACCAAGATTCAAGCGATTGTAGAAGACACCTGCAATCAACTTACGATCTTCAGTCTTAGCACCTTCTTTTTCAACAAGTGACGCAATTGTTAGCAATTCATTGACTGTCAAGTTTTTAGACTTAATCGCACTATAATGAGGCGCCAAAGTCTTGTCCATAGTTGCAAGCATCTCATCAATCAAGCTTTCAATCGTTGTACTTTCCTTGATAGAGTAAGTAGCTGGGAAGAGGAAACCTTCTAAACGATAACGAACGCCACTTTCCTTTGTAGGCAAGCTTTCAAGTAGACTAGGATATTTGGCAACTTCTTGGCTGATAAAGTTCTCATCTTGAACTTTTGCCAGAAAGGCATCAGCTGTCAAAGGTTCTTTAAATTCACCTTGCAATTGACCTACTGCTTGTGCAATTTGATCAATCGTATAACCTTCTGGAATTGTTAAATTCGCAAGCGCAGGTTCTTGAGCTTCAGCTGTTCCACCTTTTTGTAGTTCGTGGATGATGTCTTCTGTACTCATGCTCTTTTGCAAATTATAATAGCCAGATTTCAAATCTGAATAATTTTTATATTTCGCATAAAAAGCAAAAATCACCCCGTGTTTAATCAAGCCAGACTTTTCAAGAGTTGAACCAATTGTTTGAACATTAGCCCCTTCTGGGATTTGCACTGTCACATATTGTTTAGATGAAGCATCCACAGGCTGTAAAGATGACTGAACATACTGATAACCGAAGTAACCACCTGCTGAAATCAAACCTAGGAAAATCAGCAGAGAAATGAAGAAGGCCTTGAATCCTGATTTTTTCTTCTTAGTAGGCTGAACTGTCTCACGACGGCTACGACGTGGAGTTGCAGGCATTTCTTCTACAGCTTTCTTTTCCACTACTGGTTTTGAAGTAGGAACTTCTCTTTTTACCTCTCTCTGACCTTCTGTCTTATAAGAAACAGCTACCCTTGTTGGGATTTCATTAAATTCCTTCTCTATGTTTCTAGGACTAACAGGTCCTGGAGTTGGTCTTGATACTCCTTCCGCTGATGGAGTAGAAGGTCCTTCTTGACTCGGGTGACTAGGAGTAAGTGAAGCTTGTCTTGCAGCCTCTTCTGCTGGAGAAGAAGGAACATCTTGACTTGGATGGCTTGGAACAGTAAGAGTTTCTCTTTTTATCTCATCTGCTGGAGAAGCTGGTAAATCTTGGCTGGGGTGAGTCGGCACGGTAGGAGCGTTTCTCATAATATCCTCTACAGCTGATAGAGAATCTTCCATCAAATCTTCTATTGACTGATCATTTTTAGAAGAAAGTTGGGGTTTTATTGAAGCTAAATTAACTTCTTCCTGATCTTCTTCATGTTTTTTAACTCGTTCTAAATCACGTAAAATCTGCTCTTTAAAGCTTAATTTTTCGTCTTCTCTTGATTTTTCACTCAAAAGTTTTTCCTCCTCGTTGACAATCCATAATATTATATCTTAAAAACGAAAGAAAAGCAACCTAGCATGCTTTTCTAGCTTATTTTTTACCTTCCCAGACCATATCATACCAGGTTTCCCCTGCAAAGGTTGACTGAGACAGACCTTCATTGACAAATCCTTGCTTTTCATAGTAGGCGATGAGATAGTCATGACAGGTTAGGTTAATGCCTTCTCTTTCGTGTTCAAGAGCCAGCTCTTTCAAAGCTGTTAGCAATTTCTGACCAAGTCCGAATCCCTGTGCCTCCTTGGCAATAGACAGACAGGTCACAGAGATATAGCCACCAGACTCATAACTATGGTCTTCTATCTCTTCTGTAAAAGACTGGTCTTGCAGATGACGGTGCGGTCCAACTGGCCCTTCTATGTAACCAATAACCTCCGCCTCTTTTTCTGCGACTAGAAAGCTGGTTTGAATTTCTCGTAAATGCGCTTCAAACACTGAGCGAGGAATGGCCTCTTCAACCGAGAAATTTTCTAGTTCAATCTCAACGATACGATCTAAATCTTCTAATCTTGCTGGTCTAATTTTCATTGTGCCTCCTCTAAAAGAGATTAAACCAAATCATACTAAAGCCTTGACTAGCTGCATATAGCGAATCTGTTTCTTCTACATCGACAAAACCGTTCATTTCAAAATAGGAAAACAGCTCATCCGGACTATTCAAACGAATAGCTTTGTAATCCAGCTCCACTGCCGCATCTTTCAAAGCCGCAAGAAGAAGCGTTCCCAATCCCTGTCTCTGATGGTCAGCCTTGATGACTAAAAAACGAATTTCTAGACATTGCGGATTGTGGGGATGAGGACTTCCTAGAACATAGCCCAGTAGCTGATTTTCATCCCTAGCTAGAAGAAAGGTATCCGCAGACTTACGGATACTTTCTTCTAAGATATGGGAAGGTTGCTGCTTTTCAGCTGGAAAAGATGTGGCCTGAAGTGTCTCTATCTCAGCCAAATCAGACTTACTTGCCTGAATGATCTTAATTGGAATTTCCATGGGAAAATCCTATTGAACATTGCTTGTCAAGTTAGACAAGAGTCGCTCAAATGAGTATTCATAGGTTTGGATATCTCCTGCTCCCATAAAGACATAGACAGCATTATCATGGTCTAGGAGTGGAGAAACATTTTCAACAGTGATCACTTGATGTTTCTTGTTGATTTTATTAGCTAGATCTTCTACCTTAACATCCCCATGATCCACCTCACGAGCAGATCCATAAATTTGCGCTAGATAAACAGCATCTGCTTGGTTCAAAGCGTGGGCAAATTCGTCCAACAAAGCGATTGTTCTGGTAAAAGTATGCGGTTGGAAGACTGCTACAATTTCCTTGCTTGGGTATTTCTGACGAGCCGCATCCAAGGTCGCAATGATTTCTGTTGGATGGTGGGCAAAGTCATCGATAATCACGGTATCATTGACAATTTTCTCAGTGAAACGACGCTTAACACCGGCAAATGTTTTCAGGTGCTCACGCACTAAGTTCAAGTCAAATCCTGCTGTGTAAAGCAATCCGATAACGGCTGTCGCATTCATGATATTGTGACGACCAAAGGTTGGGATGTGGAATTGACCCAATTCTTGTCCACGGAAGTGAACTATGAAGGTTGAACCATTTGTTGAACGAAGAAGATCGCTAGCTACAAAGTCATTGTCTTCAGCTTCAAAACCATAATAATAAATCGGAGCATTAGCTGTAATTTTACGCAATTCTGCATCTTCACCATAGACAAAAAGACCCTTGGTAATTTGTTTGGCATAGTCATTAAAGGCATTGAAAACATCCTCTAGACTTGTGAAATAGTCTGGATGGTCAAAGTCAATGTTAGTGATGATAGAGTATTCTGGATGATAAGGCATAAAGTGACGCTCATATTCGTCAGATTCAAAGACAAAATATTTGGCATTGGCCGAACCACGACCTGTTCCATCTCCAATCAAGAAGCTGGTGTCTGTGATGTGAGACAAGACGTGAGACAACATACCTGTCGTTGAAGTTTTTCCATGTGCTCCTGCTACCCCCATGCTAACAAAGTCACGCATAAAGCTACCTAGGAACTCATGGTAACGTTTGTAACTGATGCCATTTTGGTCTGCATAGGAAATTTCGACGTTGTTATCTGGACGGAAGGCATTTCCAGCGATAATTTCCATATCACCGTCTAGATTCTTTTCATCAAAAGGAAGAATGGTAATTCCTGCCTGCTCAAGACCACGTTGAGTAAAGTAGTACTTTTCAACATCTGATCCCTGTACCTTATGACCCATTTGGTGCAACATCAAGGCCAAGGCACTCATCCCTGATCCCTTAATTCCGATAAAATGATATGTCTTTGACATGTTTCCTCCCCTATTCTGTAATTCTGGTCAGATTCAACTCTTGGGCAACCCGACGTTCTTGTTCTGTTTGTTTACTTTTTTTATTGTAGATTTGGCTCTTCTTTAGAAAATCATAGTTGTTTTTCTTTGGAGCAGATGCTGACACTTCTTCATTCTTAGTAGGTATAGAATGAACTTCTTCCGCCAAGATGTAATGAGACTGGGTCAATTTTTGACTATATTTGACAAATTCACCAGGATTTTCCTTTTGAAAAGGCGCGGTAGGTTGATTGCCCTTTCTAACTAGACTTGGCTGAGAATGGCGTCTTGTAGGAGTGATGTCCTTAGTAAGATAGCTTGCCGAGCGTTTCTTCTTCAAATCCGCACGCGCTTCTTCACGCGCCACCTCCGCATAGCTCTTTCCTTCTTTTTTTACCCCTAAAGGAGCCTTTTTAGTTTTCTCTACTTGCTTTTCAATCGGTTTGACTGGTGTTTCTTCAGCAATAGGAGCCCATTCTAAATAATTTTTATCTCGATACTCACCCTTGATATTACTGATCAGATCAGACTCATCGTACAAGTTCATGACTGGCATTTCAGTTAACATGACCTCGTCATCTAACACCAATGGAAATCGTTCTTGTTTCATTTTCTATTTCCTTTCAACACTTCATTATAGCGTATTGTCTTGATTTTTCAAGTGCTGACTTCAGAAATTCCCAAAATTTCTCTAATTTCTGCTAGGGTCAGGCTGCCACGTGACTCTGTTCCGTCCAATACTTGTGACACCAGATGTTTCTTTTGTTCTTGTAGTTCCTGAATTTTTTCTTCGATAGTTCCTTTAGTTACCAAGCGATAGACCTCAACCATTTCCTCTTGTCCCATCCGATGGGCACGGCCAATGGCTTGCGCTTCCACCGCAGGATTCCACCAAAGGTCGACCAAGATAACCGTATCAGCACCTGTCAGGTTCAGACCGACCCCACCTGCCTTGAGGGAAATCAGAAAGGCATCTCGTTCACCTTGGTTAAAGGCCTTGGTCATATCTTGTCTTTCCTTGGCTGGGGTCGAACCTGTAATTTTAAAGGAATTCAAGCCCAAGTCTGGCAGTTCTTGTTCAATTTTTTCCAACATTCCCTTGAACTGGGAGAAAATCAAGACACGGTGTCCGCCGTCTGCCACCTGTAGCAGCAGGTCTCGGAGACTATCTAGTTTGCCGCTGGCTCCCTGATAATCTTCCATAAAGAGGGCAGGAGTGTCACAGATTTGACGCAAGCGCATCAGACCAGACAAGATTTCCACTCGACTACGCTGAAATTCCTGATCTGAAACCTGAGCTAAACGGTCTCGCATCTGTTGCAACTGGGCTAGGTAGATAGCCTTTTGCTGGTCTTCCAGTTCATTCTTATAAACCACTTCAATCAAGTCTGGCAATTCAGTCAGAACTTCATCTTTCTTGCGTCGCATCACGAAAGGCTTAATAAACTGAGCCACGCGCTCAGCTGGCAATTTCATAAATTCTTTCTTGCTTGGCAAGAGTCCTGGCATGACGATTTGGAAAATAGACCACAACTCACCTAGATGGTTTTCAATTGGAGTCCCTGACAAGGCAAAGATCGACGGCACCACAAACTGTCTCAAGGTCTGAGCGATCTTGGTCTGGGCATTTTTCATAACCTGAGCCTCATCTAAGAAAAGGAAGTCAAAGGCCATCCCCTGATAAAGATCACTGTCCTGACGGAAGGTAGCATAGCTCGTCACATAGATTTGATGGCTCTCGGCAAGAATCTCCTCACGACTAGCTTTCAATCCATGAACAACAGCCACATCCAACTGTGGGGCAAATTTCTGAAATTCATCTGTCCAGTTGTAAATCAGACCTGACGGAGCGAGAATCAAAACCCGACTTTCTTTTGTCACTTGACTAGTCAAAAAAGCAATGGTCTGAAGGGTTTTCCCAAGTCCCATATCATCAGCCAAAATCCCACCAAAACCATAATGATGGAGCATTTGCAGCCAGCCGATCCCCTTTTCCTGATAATCTCGTAAGTCAGCCTGAACCTGAGTTGCCTGTCGTGGAAAATACTCTGGATGCGTCAAATCCTGGGCCAGATTCTGGAATTCTTGTGAAAAAGAAACACGGTCACGCCCTTCAAAAAGATGGGCTAAACTATAAGCCAAGGATTTTCGAGCCTGCAAGGACCCATCTTTTAATTCAAATTGCCCCAGTTCCTGTAGATTTTGGCGAATTTTCTTGGTTTCTTCATCGAAAAAGTAGACTTGATTAGACGAATCAATGTAAAAATCTTGATTGGCAACCAAAGCCTGCATGGCTTGGGCAATTTCCTCTTGGGCAATATCTTGAAAATCAAACTGGATTTCCAAGAGCCCTCCCTTAGAAGCAATCTGCACTTGAGGACTTGCTGGGCTATAAAGCTCTTCTAACTTGTCTGATAGATCAACATTCCCGAGTTTTTCAAAAACTGGAATGATTTCATGGAAGAAATGATAGACAGACTCCGCTTTTAAGGCTTGACGCCAAGATTGAAAATCTGCTTCAAAACCAGCTGCCAAACAGACTTGGAAAATTCTTTCTTCTAGATCAGCATCACTCGAAAAAGGTAATTCTTCCAGCTCTTGTCGGCTAGATACCTGTCTATTCCCATAATCAAACTGAATTTCTAAACGAATCCGATTATCCTCTTCCCTGTCAAAGTAAAAAGAGGGTTCAAAGGATTTAATTTGTAAACGTTCAGGAGCTGAAACGGCCCCCAACTGGCTAAAAAGAGTCAGACAGGAAGCCAACTTATCTCGGTCACTACTATCAAATTGCAGGTATTTCTTTCCATCTTGATCCAAAGGCAGCGCTTTGATTTCCTTGAGAAGACGCATCTGCTGGTCTGTTAGAAAATAAACCTGTCCTTTATGGAAAAGCACAGCTCCCTGATAAAAGACATTGACCCTTGGACTCTCACTGATTTCCATTTCAAAATAATCCGAGTATTCTGTTACTGTAAAGGCAAATAGATTGGCATCAGCATGCAAATCCTGAAAAAGTAGGATTTGGTAGCTATCCACTTGATGGTCAAATTGAAAATGGGGCAAGGTCATCAGTAAATTCACCCCCTGCTCAAAAAAGGTCTGAGGAAAAAAGAGGTGTCGACCTTGGTTTTGGAAAAAAAGCTCTGGACTAAGTCCTTCCTCCATTAGTCCGCGTAAGAAAGTCAAAAGCTCTTGACTTTCCTCATTAAAGGCTTCCCAAGATAGAGACTCCTCATAAGTTTTTCCAATCATATAAGGTTTTCTCTTCTCGATAACTTTTAAAAAGAGTGGAATATCCCGAATGACATAGTATTTTTGGCTATTGATTTGCCCGATTCTCAGCGTCCACAAGATACGATTGGTTCCTGCTTCCACCTGACCTACAGCCGATAACTCATAGGCTCGGTCTGATTTTGGAGACAAGATTCGGTCCAAAAATTTTCCACCCAAGGTCACCTTGGTTTCAACGGCCTCTTTTTCTTCATGACCTTCTTCCAGCCCCTGCAAGATTTCCTGACCACGCTCATCATTTTTTAGAAAATGCTCCAGAGCTGCCAAATGCACACAGTAGCCCCTCTTTTGGAAAAAATCGCAAGCACAAAAAACCAAATCATCCTCTAAACTATAGCGCAGTTCTTCTTCTGCAACGCGAGCGTAGAGGCGATTGTTCTTTTCCTTGATGATATCAACCTTACCAGTTTCATAAAGGGCAACGCCTTCGATACGGACTTTCCCCGGAATCAATTTAGCCATATTTTTACCTTTACCTTATCTTTTTATTATACCATATTTTCCCCTATGAAAATAGCCTTCTAGGGATACTTTTCTCCTAGAAGGCTGGGTTTTTAACGTTTGGAAAAAGTCGTCACAATTCGCTGACACACTTCTTGCAGCAGAGATTTAGGCATGGCTACATTGAGACGGGCATGGAGACTCCCTTCCTCTCCAAAATCCAAACCACGGTTGAGGATAACCTTGGCTTCATTTCTCAAAAGCTCTTGCAATCTTTCATCAGTCAGGTCATAAGCTGAAAAATCAAGCCAAATCAAGTAGGTTCCTTGTGGTTTCATGACCTTGATTTTAGTCTCTTTTCCAAATAAATCCACCACATAATTAATATGGTCTTCAAAGACTTGCTTTAGTTCCTCTAGCCAATCCTTCCCATAACGATAGGCAGCTTCTGTCGCCAAATAACCCAAACCTGAAATTTCATGCTGATTATTAGCCAACTGGCGTTTCTGGTAAGCCACTCTCAGCTTAGGATTTTCAATGACTGCATAGGAATTTTTTGTCCCCGCAATATTAAAGGTTTTAGTGGCACTGCTTAAGACAATCGCAAATTCTTTAAAATCAGGATTGATGGTATTGAAGGAATGATGCTTGTGACCAAAGAGGGCCAAATCTTGGTGAATCTCATCTGAAACCAAGAAAACACCGTGTTTTTGGCAGAGTTGGCCAATCTTCTCCAACACTTCTTTTTCCCAAACACGTCCACCAGGATTGTGAGGATTGCAGAGAATATAGAGTTTGACATCCTCTTCTACCAAATCCTTCTCCAGTTGGTCAAAGTCAATCTCAAACAGACCATCCTTTTCCACTAAAGAATTGGTAATCAATCTGCGGTTGTTCAACTTGACACTGCGAGCAAAAGGTGGATAGACAGGTGTGTTAATCAGAACTGCTTCGCCTTCTTTTGTAAAGGATTGAATAGCTGTCGAGATAGCTGGTACCACACCCTCGATAAAGACAAGAGCTTCTTTGTCAAAGTGGTAACCGTGTTGTGTAGCTTCCCACTTTTGAACTTCGTGAATTAACTCTTCACTGGCATAGGTATAACCATAAACCAGCTGGTCAGCGTAAGTTTGCACAGCTTGGCGGATTTCAGGCAAGACTACAAAGTCCATATCCGCTATCCAAGCTGGTAGGACTTCACTATCCGTCTCCGTCTCTTTCCATTTATAAGTATGGTACCCTAAACGATTGGGCAGGCTTGTAAAATCATATTTTCCCATCTTTTTCTTATCCTTCTAAGGCTTGGCGCAAATCTGCAATTAAATCTCTAGCATCCTCAATCCCAATTGACAAGCGCAAGAGGTCATCTGTCAAACCATAAGAATGGCGCACTTCTGCTGGAATATCAGCGTGGGTTTGGGTCGTTGGATAGGTAATGAGACTTTCCACTCCACCCAAACTTTCCGCAAAAGAGAAGACCTTGAGGCTGTTTAAAATGTGAGGAATGCGTGTTTCATCCGCTACTTTAAAGGAAATCATGCCTCCACGACCCGTATAGAGAACTTCCTTAACTGCTGGAGAATCCTTCAAAAAGGCGACCACTTCTTGAGCATTGGCTGTTGAGCGCTCCATACGAAGAGACAAGGTCTTGAGACCACGAATCAATTGATAACTGTCAAATGGCGACAAGACTGCCCCTGTCGTATTGAGATTGTAAAAGAGTTTCTCGTATAGTTCTAAACTATTGGTCACAACCACACCAGCCAAGACATCATTGTGGCCTGCTAGATATTTGGTTGCTGAATGCAGAACGATATCTGCTCCATCTTCAATCGGGCGTTGATAGATAGGGCTGTAGAAGGTATTGTCCACCACCACTTTGGCACCCTTAGCATGAGCCAATTTTGCTAGTTTTTCGATATCAAATTCCAACATCAAAGGGTTGGTTGGGGTTTCTATATAAAGAACATCCACATCCTTTTCCAACTCGGCAATCAACTCTTCTTCTGTATTGGCATAGGTGAAATGGAAACGACCTTCCTGCTCCACTTGATTGAACCAGCGGAAAGAACCACCGTAAAGATCACGCACTGCCAAGACCTTACTTCCTACTGGAAAGACGCTAAAGGCCAGTACAATAGCTGACATCCCTGAGCTAGTCGCTAGAGCATAGTCTGCTGACTCAATAGCCGCCAAGACTTCTTCCGCCTTACTACGAGTTGGGTTTTTGGTGCGCGTATAGTCAAATCCAGTAGATTGACCAAACTCTGGATGCTGATAGGTCGTTGAAAAATGAAGCGGTGTCACCAAGGCTCCTGTCGCTTCGTCTGACTTAATACCCGCCTGGGCTAAAATTGTGTTAATGTGTAATTCCTTGCTCATACAATTCCTCCAAATCTATAGTAACTATTGTACCACTTATTTTCATCAACTCATTTTCTTCTTTTCAAGAGCTAGTTATAGTTTCAAACTATATAAAAAACGACAGCTTCTTTCGAAACCATCGTTTTTTCTTGAAAAATCCTTATTTGACATGTTTTGCCAATTCTTCTTGGGCTTTTTTATTGGACTCTTCTTTTTCCTTCATCCATTTTTCTTTGGCTTTTTCATACTCGTCTTTTGTGACTGTCTTATCTTGTAATTTGAGATACTTGTATGATTCGACCCCTTTATTACCCGCCAATGAGAATGGGCTAGAGAAAGGAACTGTTTTTCTCAAAGTTGGTGTACCACCAAGTGATACGTTTGGAATTGCTAGTGAGCTATCTACCAACCAAGCTTGAGCCTCAGCGTATTTTTCATAACGTTTTGCTGGATCTTGCTCTTTATTAGCATCTTCTAACATCTGAGTGTAAGTATCTAGTCCAACTGCCTTAGCCTTGTCATTTACTTCTCCAGGCTCTAGACCTAAGTTTTGTAGAACTCCACCACTTTTCACATTAAAGATTTCAAGATAACTTGATGGGTCTTGGTAGTCTGCACTCCAACCACCATTGTATAAATCGTAATCTTTCTGAGCTGCAGTCTGAGCCAAATAGCTTGTATTATCAAAGTCTTCAGTAGAGAGTTGGTGAACATCAATCACAACATTATCAGCCCCCAAGACAGATTCAATCGATTGTTTCATGGAATTAATTCCTTGAATTTCTGCCTTATTGGTCAAATCTACAGATTTATCTAAGTGGATAGGGAATTGGACTCCTTTAGCTTGGAGTTCTTTCTTAGCTTCGGCAAATTTAGCCTTGGCTTTTTCTGGATTGTAGTATGGATCTTGAGCATCAGCAAAGTTGATTCCTTGCCATTCTTTACCATAATTGACCATCTTAGAGGCTACTACTTCACCAAAGTCTTTTCCGTTGATACTTACGAAGTTTGGTGGAACAACCAAATTACGTAAAATCTTAGTAGCACCATCTTCACCTTGAGATTGAGCACCATAGGCTGTACGGTCATAGGCAAAGTTAATAGCTTGACGGAAGTTCTTATTAAGAACGGCTTCTTGAGTCGATTTCTTTTCAGCATCACTCGTCTTAGCAGTGAATTTATAAGATTTTCTATCTAAGTTAAAGTTTAAGAAATAAGATGTCGCATCTTGAAGACTATATACGATATTGTCCTTGTTCTTCTCTTTAATCCCTTCAAAACTTGAGCTATTTGGATAGAGACGAGCATAACTATAGGCACCCTCCACAAAGTTACGTGCTAGTGCATCTTGATCACTACCATCAAAGTAAGCCAATTTCACATCATCTACAAAGACATTCTTGGCATCCCAGTAATTCGGATTTTTCTTGAATTCAATAACAGATTTTGAAACAAAGGATTTCATTAAGAAAGGACCATTGTACAAAATGCTAGATGGATCCACCTTGCCAAAATCATCCCCTTTAGATTTCAAGAAATCCGCATTAAGAGGAAAGAGAATTGTTGAAGTTGTTTTTGAATTCCAGTAAGGTTCTGGGCGAGTCAAAGTATATTGAACCGTTTGGTCGTCAATAGCCTTTACACCTACAGTTGAAAAGTCTTTCGTTTTACCGTTAATGTAGTCATCCAAACCTACAACGGATTCTTGTACTAGGTACAAGGCTTCTGATTTTTTATCAGCAGCATACTGAAGACCAGTTACGAAGTCTTTGGCAGTTACTGGGGCATATTCTTCACCTTCAGAGGTATACCATTTCGCTTCCTTACGAAGTTTGTAGGTATAAGTCAAACCGTCCTTAGAAACACTCCAATCCTCTGCCAAGGATGGAACATAATTCCCATATTGATCATTTTCCATGAGACCATCAACTAGATTAGTGATAATATCATTAGTTGTCGCACGATTTTCTGCTAAATAATTAAAACTAGATGGATCACTAGCATAGACATAATTATATGTTTTTGACCCTGTGCTAGAATTTCCACAGGCACTTAACAAAATACCTGCACTTAACACGACACCTGCAAGTGTTGCATACTTGGCCTTAGACTTTTTCATCTCCAGAACCTCCTGATTTAAATATTTGTCTTATTATACAACTTGAGTTTTATTTAGTCAATAGTTTTTTAAGTAAAATTTAAGAAAAATAAAATTACCATCTACAAACTTTATCTATTATTCTACAAATTAATAAAAAAGAGAATAATTTAAGCATTTCACGATAGAAATGTTCAAATTATCCCTTTTATTTATAAATGTTTTTTAAGTTAACTTTAATTTGATTCGTAAGCGATCTGCTTGGGCTTTTCCAATCACCTTATCCAATAAACGGGTACGGAGACTCAAGAATCCATAAACACCGCCACCCATGGCACCAACAAGGGCTACGTATAGGAAACTCCACAAACGTCCACTTGGTTGGAAGACAAATCCTAAAATCCACTGCAATGTCCCAACTACTAGAAACATGAAAAGAGTTAACAAACTGATTAAAATGGTTCTCTTCAAAATCACCTTACGCTTAACACCAGTTACTTGACAAATGTCCCGATACATCAAGACATTAGGAATAATGAGACCGATTGTAGTGGAAATCAAGGGTCCGTAACTATGGAAGAGAGCGATGGTTGGAAGTTGCAAAACTAGCTTGGCAATAGAACCATAGATAAAATAGAGAACTGCCTTGCGATTGTGGAACATGGCTTGAAGCATTGGTGACAAGACCATGTACAAGCCTAAAATAGTAGACTGCAAAACTGCAAAGACAAACAAGCCCATAGCCAAACTATCTGGCTTGCCATAGAAGACTGTATAGAGAGGTTCTCCTACCATGACTACTCCAACCGTTGCTGGTAGCAAGAATAGGAAAAGCATAGTGATGCTGTCCTGAACTAGACGAGAAGCTGCCTTCAGGTCTCCCTTGACATAGTTTTCAGTCAAGAGTGGCAAGCCGACGCTCCCAATTGAAACTCCAACAGAAATCAAAATCATAGTGATTTTATTAGGATTGGCTGAGAAATAAGAAAACATGACAATTAAGTCTTCATTACTATAGTTGCTAAACCACTTCATGCTATTGATAAAGGTATTTTGGTCCAAGATTTGGAAAAGCTGGATGGCAGACCCTGTCAGGATAAAAGGAATGGCTTCCTTAATGGTATCGACCAAGAGACGCTTGCTGTTTATCTTATCCCCTGTTTCAAGGACTCTTTTTAGTAAACCTTCTTTTGCAAGGAAATAGATCAAGACTGCAAAACTGGCTACCATGCCGACAAAGGCAGCAAAGGTCGATTGGGTAACGGCTGCTAGGTAATCTCCTGAACCGAGCTTCATAATGATAAAGGTTGCTAAGAGCATCCAGATAACACGAATGACCTGCTCAGCAATTTGACTCATGGCATAAGGTTTGAGGTTATTCATCCCTTGGAAAAATCCTCGGATAACACTCATAGATGGGAAAATCAAGACTCCCCAAGCCAAGCTTTGCATGATTGGGATCAAGTCTTTGCCCACGCCAGATAAGTCTGCTAGCCAAGGAGCAAAGACATACAAGATTAAAGCAAAAACCAAACCTAGTCCTGTCATAAAGCCTAAAAAGCTCCGAATCAGGGCAAAGCTATGCTCTTCTTCTCGCATGGTATTGTACTTGGCAACTTGCTTGGCCACCGCAACTGGAATCCCTGCTGTTGAAACCAGCAAAAACCAGGCATAGATATTGTAACCCATGGTAAAAAGACCATTGGCCGTAGCTGCATAAGATCCCATCCAGATATACCAAGGGATAATATAAATAGCCCCGAGTAGGCGACTGATAAAATTACTAGCCGTTAGCCAAGCAGTCCCCCGTAACATCTGGGCCTGCTGGTGATTGTTTTCGTGCGACATAGATTCCTCATTCAATTTTGATAACTAGGAAAAAGTTCCTTATCTTCCATTATAAACTTTTCCTTGTTACTTGTAAATTTACGACTTTCGGTTTACAATAGAAAGTATGATTAAGATTGAAACCGTATTAGATATATTAAAGAAAGATGGTCTCTTCCGTGAGATTATCGACCAAGGACATTATCACTACAACTACAGCCATGTCGTATTTGACACCATCTGCTATGACAGCCGCAAGGCTAAAGAAAAGAGCCTCTTTTTCGTCAAGGGTGCTGCCTTTAAAAAGGAATTTCTTCTTTCTGCAATCTCTCAAGGTCTCGATTGGTATGTGGCTGAAAAAGACTATGAAGTTGGTATTCCTGCCATTATCGTCAGCGATATCAAGAAAGCAATGAGTTTGATTGCCATGGAGTTTCATGGCAATCCACAGAAAAAACTCAAACTCCTTGCCTTTACTGGTACTAAGGGTAAGACAACAGCAGCCTATTTCGCCTATAACATCTTATCTCAAGGTCATCGACCTGCTATGCTCTCGACTATGAACACAACTCTAGATGGTAAAACTTTCTTTAAATCAGCGTTGACAACCCCTGAGAGTATTGACCTCTTTGATATGATGCATCAAGCTGTGCAAAATGACCGTACCCACCTCATCATGGAAGTCTCCAGTCAAGCCTATCTGGTCAAACGTGTCTATGGTCTAACCTTTGATGTGGGAGTTTTCCTCAATATCAGCCCCGACCATATCGGCCCGATTGAACACCCTAGCTTTGAAGACTATTTCTACCACAAACGTCTCTTGATGGAAAATAGCCGAGCAGTCATCATTAATAGTGACATGGATCACTTTTCTGTCTTGAAAGAACAAGTGGCAGATCAAGACCATGATTTCTATGGTAGTCAGTCGAGCAACCAAATTGAGAATTCCAAAGCCTTTAGTTTTTCAGCTATGGGTAAACTCGCTGGAGACTATGATATCCAACTGATTGGTCACTTCAACCAAGAAAATGCCGTTGCTGCTGGACTTGCTTGTCTCCGTCTCGGAGCTAGTCTTGAGGACATCAAAAAAGGAATTGCTGCTACCCGTGTTCCTGGTCGTATGGAAGTCCTCACCCAGAAAAACGGAGCCAAGGTCTTCATCGACTACGCCCACAATGGTGACAGTCTCAAAAAACTAATCAATGTTGTAGAAACTCATCAAACTGGAAAAATTGCTCTGGTTCTCGGTTCGACAGGAAATAAGGGAGAAAGTCGTCGTAAGGACTTTGGCCTCCTCCTCAATCAACACCCTGAGATTCAAGTCTTTCTAACTGCTGATGACCCCAACTATGAAGACCCAATGGCCATTGCGGATGAAATTAGTAGCTATATCAATCATCCTGTTGAAAAAATTGCGGATCGCCAAGAAGCCATCAAGGCGGCAATGGCTATCACAAATCACGAATTAGACGCTGTGATTATTGCAGGTAAGGGAGCTGATTGCTACCAAATCGTTCAAGGCAAGAAAGAAGCCTATCCAGGAGATGCAGCCGTCGCAGAAAATTATTTATAAGATAGAAAAATCAAGGGAAATGAAACCCTTGATTTTTTCTATCTTTATTTAAAAGCGTTTTTCAAACCTTCAACGGCACCTTCTACAGCACCTTTAGCATCTTCAACTACTTCTTTTGCCTTAGCAACTGTCTTTTCTACAGCGCCTTCTGCTTCAGTCTTGCTATCCCCAGTAACTTTACCAAATCCTTCTTTGATAGCGCCTGTTGCTTGTTCCAATTTGTTTTCAAGTGACATATGATTGTCTCCTTTTGCTTTATTCCGATAAGTGTTATCGTTGCTTTAAGTATATACTTATTATGTCATCAAGTCAAACAAACTGCTCAGAGCAGAATTCTATGCTAGATAAAAACTTAGACTTTCCTTGTCAAAATCGACGACTAACTCATACTTTCCATCTTCCTTTTGGACAATATAACCTAGGACAACTAAACTGTCCACAAAGATGTCACGGCGTTTCTGCATAAGCTGGTCTTTTTTGAGAAATTTCAACAAAAAAGTCGTCATATATTTGAGAGCATACTCAGGATTGACATCTCCCAAAATGTCATAGAGCTCCTGCTGTTTTTCTGTCAAAGGATACTGATGTTTGACCTTGTAGAAATAATTAGACAAGGTCATTTTTGTTCGCGCAAAGTCCGTCTTTTCAACTAAAATAGCTGCATTGGTTTGATTTCGTAATTCTGTCTCAAAACTCTGCTCCAACAAGGCTTGATAGATCGGACTATCTTCTCTAACAAAAATCTCTTGGTCCAGTTCGAGACTATCGAGTGATTCAAGCATGGGAAGATTGAGGTAATAGCGCTTATTTTCCCGTAGAATCAAGTCAGCCTTTATATATTCTTCCATGCGTTTATCAACTGCTAGATCTGGAAATTGAGCCTTAATTTCCCGCAAAATCACATCATCATGCTGGCCCAGATAGCGGATCAATTCTCCAAAAAAAAGCTGTCTCGTCAAACGAGATGGATTAAAAATCTGAATCATGAAGATTCCTTTCTTTACATTCTAACAGAGGCGATGCTGCCAAATGACTGGGATTGGTCCCAGCTTGGTTCATAGGAACAGGCAGGCCTAGTCCTCTGTAATATTCTCTCCAAAAATCACTAATGTCCTGCTTCCCATCCCCAAATTTCATGGGAATGGTTTCAAAAATCGGTAGGATTTCTGCCATATACTGGGAACAGTAAAAACCAGCTCCATCTGGATAGAAAGAAGTATTGTAGGGTGCTCCTAGATGTTTGCAAGCTTTTTCCTTCACAGACTGGATATCCATTTCTGGGTAGACATAGAGGTCATACAAATGATTGGACTCAAAGAAGTCCTGCCGGTTCTTGACAGACAACACCAGCCTGTCCACTAGCGTGGTAAATCATCCCATCCAAATAAATGGAAACATGGTTATAGTTGCCTGTGGAAATCTGGATGTCCTGTCCCATGTCCGACTCATCTCTCACAAAAATCAAATCGCCATTTTCTAACATGCTTCACTCCTAGAAAAAAAGGAGCCGAAACTCCTTTCGATATAAGTCAAACTAGCCTTTCCTAATTTGAATTAACACTCAAAATCTTAAGCATTGAAGCTTTCAGTCAATTGAGGTACCACTTGTTTCTTACGTGAAACAGCACCAGCAAGGAAAGCATGGTTGTTTTCAAGTTTGAAGTTGAAAGCCGCTTCGACCTTGTCCATATTGGAACCAAGAGCCAAAATTTCTGAGTTTGAGTTGACGATATCTGTAATCATCAAGACAAAGTCAGAGTAGCCATTTGCTGTGTTGGCAGCTTGCATTGCAGCTTCAATTTCTGCTTGACGTTCAAAAACTTCAGCGATGTCAACTGTGTTTACTTGGGCAACACGGACATTATTTCCGTTCAGTTCAAAAGTCTTAGCATCGATGTCAATCAATTCTTCAGCAGATTTGCTAGCCAAGTTGGTACCAGCTTTCAACATAGCTAAACCATATTCTTCCAAGTTTACACCAGCTAATTCAGCCAATTCAGGAGCAATGACTGTATCTGTTGGGTGTGTTGTTGGTGATTTCAAAAGAAGGGTATCTGAAATCAAACCTGAAAGCATCAAACCAGCAATCTCTTTAGGCACAGCTACACCATGTTCTTTGAACATACGGTAAACGATTGAAGATGCTGATCCAACTGGTTCCAAACGCATGTAAAGTGGGCTTGCAGTTTCAAAGTTAGCCACACGGTGGTGGTCCACAACACCATAAACTTCTACTTCAGCGATATCTGATACAGATTGTTGGAATTCATTGTGGTCAGTCAGGATAACTTGCTCTGCTCCTTCTGCTTTAGCAGAAGTGATAACACGCGGTGCTTCTACACCAAAATAGTTCAAGACAAAGGCTGTTTCTTCATTTGGAGTTCCAAGAGCAACAGCTTCCGTATCCAAACCGTAAGCTTCTTTTGCAAGGTAGGCAAAGGCTACAGATGACCCGATGGCATCTGAGTCTGGATTTTGGTGACCAAATACTAGAATCTTAGACATGATAATACCTCATTTTGTTTATTCTCTTTATTGTAGCATTTTTTTCGCTTTTTGACAAAAGTAAGAGGAGTCAAAGGACTCCCCGCTACTCTTCAAAATAACTGAGTAAATTTCTATCTTGATTTTCAGATAAAAATTGCTCCTTCTGTGGCCTCTTCTTACGCTTGAGAAGGGCTTCAGCTGACATGGCTTCTTCCTTACTGGCAAAACCTTGAGCATAGATAAGTTTGACTGGTAAGCGTGCTCGTGTGTATTTGGCTCCCTTCCCACTATTGTGGACAGCGAGGCGTCTTCTCACATCAGTCGTATAGCCTGTATAGTAAGATCCATCACGACACTCCAGCACATACATATAAGCTTTATGATCCATAATAAATCTCTTCGAGTTCAGGCGTATAAGAGCCATCATCATTGTGGACAATGAGAGGTGGCAAGACCTTAAAGCCACTTGTCGAGCCATCCTTGATAGCCTCAATCAAAAGCATATTAGCTTCCTTTTCCTTTTTTGGATAGACAAATTGCAGACGCTTAGGTGCTAAATTATGCCGTTGTAAGCTGTCCAAGATATCTAAAAGTCGATCAGGGCGATGAACCATGGCCAAACGCCCATTGGACTTGAGAATACTCTGGGCACTGCGACAGATTTCCTGCAAGTTGGTCGTGATTTCGTGGCGAGCCAAGAGGTAATGTTCACTCTCGTTCAGATTAGAATGAGGATCCACCTTGAAATAGGGTGGATTACACAAAATCATATCCACCTTACTTCCCTGGATGTAAGCAGGCATATTTTTCAAATCATCACAGATGACCTGCATCTGCTCTTCCAAACCATTCAAACGGACAGAGCGCTCAGCCATATCTGCCAAACGCTCCTGAATCTCAACAGCCAAAATCTGTGCCTGAGTACGAGTACTGGCAAAAAGCCCCACTGCTCCATTCCCAGCGCAGAAATCCACAATCAATCCCTTCTTAGGGAAACGTGGAAAGCGTGACAAGAGAACACTATCCACCGAATAGCTAAAAACCTCTCTATTTTGAATGATTTTAATATCTGTAGAAAAGAGCTGGTTAATGCGCTCCCCTGATTTTAATAATTGTTCTTCTTCCATGTTCTTATTATAGCAAATTTATATTAACATTACAAAGAATACAGATTTCTAACTAGTGCTTCTGCTTCTTCAAATGTTGAAGGGCTTCCTTGGTCCAAATTGGCATCATTCGTTTGAGAGGTGCGAAGCCGTAGTTAAATCGGTCGCTTGAAAAGCGTCTCCGTCTCGGAAACTGGTGTTTTTCTTCCTCCAAAGTGCGGATAGAAAGGCTGGCTTTCCCTGTAAATTCATCTAAATCCACTACTTGAACTTGAACCTCTTCATCGACTTTCAAGGCTTCTTGAATATTTTCAATAAAGCCTGTCCGAATCTCTGAAATGTGAATCAGCCCCGTATCACCCGTCTCTAGCTCAACAAAGGCACCGTAGGGCTGAATCCCTGTAATACGCCCCTTTAGCTTATCACCGATTTTCATCTTAGTCCTCGATTTCAATTGTTTCAATCACAACATCTTCAACTGGCTTGTCCATGGCCCCTGTCTCAACAGCAGCAATAGCATCCAAGACAGCGTAAGAAACTTCATCAGCTAGCTGACCAAATACAGTGTGACGGCGGTCTAAGTGAGGAGTTCCTCCTTGCTCTGCATAGATTTCCGCAATCGGTTCTGGCCAACCACCACGAGCGATTTCTTTCTTAGAATAAGGCAGGTGTTGGTTTTGCACGATAAAGAACTGGCTGCCGTTGGTATTTGGACCAGCATTAGCCATGGAAAGGGCACCACGGATATTGTAAAGTTCTTCTGAGAATTCATCCTCAAATGATTCGCCGTAGATGGACTCGCCACCCATACCAGTACCAGTTGGATCTCCACCTTGGATCATAAAATCCTTGATAATACGGTGGAAAATAACACCATCATAGTAACCATCTTTTGAAAGAGCTACAAAGTTAGCCACTGTTTTAGGAGCATGTTCAGGGAAGAGCTTGATACGCAAGTCTCCGTGATTGGTCTTAATAGTAGCGATAGGACCTTCTACTGTTTCAATGTTTACTTGTGGGAAATGCAATTCTTTTTCTACCATACCAAATCCTTCTAAGGCATCAAAAATACCATCTTCTTCTAGTGTTTTTGTAATATAATCAGCTTTTTCTTTGATTTCATCATGAGAAATTCCCATTGCTACACTGATTCCAGCATAATCAAAGAGTTCCAAGTCATTGAGCCCATCTCCAAAGACCATGACGTTCTCTGGTTTCAAGCCAAGATGTTCCACAACCTTTTCCACACCCCTTGCTTTAGAACCTGAAATCGGCACAATATCAGAAGAATGTTGATGCCAACGAACCATGCGAAGTTTATCAGCGAGACTGCCAGGCAAGTGCAAGTCATCTCCCTTATCTTCAAAAGTCCACATCTGATAGATGTCTTCTTTCTCATGGAAATCTGGATCTACATCTAAGTCGGGGTAAATTGGATTGATAGCTTCACTCATCATATCGGTGCGAGTCGACAACTTGGCATCATGACTCCCAACCAAACCATACTCAATTCCTTCTTGCTTAGCCCAAGAGATATACTCCTCAACATCTGACTTCTCGATCTGATGTTGATAAATGACCTGACCTTTTTTATCTTCGATATAAGCCCCATTCAAAGTTACAAAAAAGTCAGGCTTGAGTTCACGAATCTCTGGCACGACACCAAAAATCCCCCGTCCAGAAGCAATACCTGTCAAAATTCCTTTCTCACGTAATTGCTTAAAAACAGTTGGGATTGAAGCTGGAATAAAACCTGTCTTGGAATTTCTCAATGTATCATCAATATCAAAAAAGACAATCTTAATCTTTTTTGCCTTGTATCTTAATTTCGCATCCATATCACTACCTCTTTCAATCTAACTCTTTCCATTATACCATAAAGTAGCTAAATCCCACATCCCCAATAAAATCCTTGTCTCTTATCCGAATTCCTTTACTAGATACAAAACCAAATCATCATTATTTTGGCTAGTTGCATTCATTTCCAAGGGTTGATTTCTATACCAGACACCTGTCCCATCTGGAATGTAGCCCCGTCTGATATACAATCTCTGGGCAGGGCCATAGCCTAAGTGCAAACCTACACCAAGAGTAACCTTACTCGAAACAACCTTGACTCGTTTTTCTGCTTCTTCTAGCAGTTGATTCCCAATCCCTTGATTTCGAAAAGGCTCAAACACATTAAAATCTGATAATTCTGGATAGACTTCTGCAAAAGGACCATGTTTAGCAGAGGGCAAAATGGTAACGTAGCCCGCTACAGCACCATCAATCTCTGCAACTAAGACTTCTCTCTCCCCACTTTCCTGTTCCAGAAAATATCTAGCCAAAATTTCCTCTCTACCAGGCCAACCTTGATTCATAAATCCATGAGATAAGGATTCAATATCAGACTTAATCATATTTCTAATCGTACAATTCATCTTTGACTTACCCACCTTTACTCTTTTTATTACCATTATAGCACGCCAAGGTCAGAAAAAAACGATCTCGTGAAAAAAGACCCACCCGGGTCTTAATTCGCTTTCTTGTTTCCAAGCTCATGAAAAAGAGGTCCACCCGGACCCAAACTCGCTCTCTCATTTCAAGGATCGTGAAAAAAAGACCCAAGCGGGTCTGAAAAAGAGGTCCCCCGGACCTCAACTCGCTTTCACATTTCTATGCTCGTGAAAAAAAGACCCGTCGGGGTCTTTTCTTTAATCTTCGTTTACGAAAGGCATCAAAGCCATTACGCGAGCGC